>SLMF01000021.1 GCA_007133715.1 Planctomycetaceae bacterium | reverse complement strand
TCACATACGGCGGTACCCGCAAACCACGCTGGACCGCCTTCTGCGCCAGCAGACCGGCCGCCAGCATCACCGACGGATTGCTGGTGTTCGTGCAACTGGTGATCGCCGCAATCACCACCGCCCCGTGTCCGATCGGCGAGTCGGCGTGCTGGCTGGCCACCACCGCCGTCCGCTGGCAAGCGGCCGCGTCCAAACCGAAACCGTCCTGGTCCAGCGGGGCCCGCAGGGTCTGCTGGAACGACGGTTGCAACTGAGCCAAACCCACACGCTGCGCCGGCCGCTTGGGACCCGCTAACGACGGCTCCACCGTGCCCAAGTCCAAGGTCAATGTCTTCGTGTAATACGGCCGCGGCGACGCCTCCCGCCAAAACAAACCCTGCTCCTTGGTGTATCGCTCGACCAAATCCACTTCGTCCACCGTCCGCCCCGTCGCACGCAGGTACTCCAACGTCTGCTCGTCGATCGGGAAAAAGCCCATCGTCGCCCCGTACTCCGGGCCCATGTTGGCAATCGTCGCTCGGTCCGCCAGCGACATGCGGGCCGCACCCTCCCCAAAAAACTCGACAAACTTGCCAACCACACCCTCCCGCCGCAAGATCTGTGTCACCGTCAGCACCAAGTCCGTGGCGGTCGCACCCGCCGCCAGTTGACCGCATAACTCGAAGCCCACCACCTCCGGCATCAACAGGTACAGCGGCTGCCCCAACATCACCGCTTCTGCTTCGATCCCGCCAACCCCCCAGCCGACAACCCCTAAACCATTGATCATCGTGGTGTGGCTGTCCGTGCCGACCAGCGAGTCGGGCACGGCCACCCAGCCCTTTGAATCCTGGCGAAGAAAGACGCCCTTCGCCAGATACTCCAAATTGACTTGGTGGACGATGCCTACATTAGGAGGCACGACTCGAAAATTGTCGAATGCCTTCTGTCCCCACCGAAGGAACTGGTAGCGCTCGCGATTGCGTTGGAACTCGAGTTCCACGTTCTGCTGCAAGGCCTGCGGCGTCCCGAATCGATCGACCTGGACGGAGTGGTCGATTACCAGATCGACGGGGATGAGGGGATTGATTTTGGTGGGATCCCCGCCTAAGCGTTGCATGGCGGCCCGCATGGCCGCCAGATCGACCACGGCGGGAACGCCGGTGAAATCCTGCAAAACCACCCGTGCCGGTTTGAAGGGCAACTCTGATTTCGCCGGCGCAGCTGCCTGCCAACCGGCCAAGTTCTGGACGTCCTGGACGGTCACCTGATGGCCGTCACAGTGGCGGAGCACGGATTCCAGCAGCACACGCAACGAGTAGGGCAAACGGGAGATATTCCCCCAACCGAAGTATTCCAGCCGGTCCAGACGGTAGATGCCGATCGGCCCCTGACGGGTCTCGAACGTGTCACGGGTGTCGAGCGGATCGAATTCTGTGCGCGTCGGGGTCAACAGCAGCCTCCCGAGGAAAAAAAGTGCGTGGTAAGTGCTTGTCGAAAACCGCCTATCTTAGCTCATGCCCGCTCGCGTTTCTACGGGGAGCGACCCGCGATTACCCCACCGAAATCGGCGGTTCCGCTTGATAAACGGCCTGGTGGCAACGCCCGCGAGTTCTGGCCCGAACCGTTATACGAACGCGATTTACAGTGACGACGGCGGCCAGACCTGGCCGGTCAAGCGGTTGATCGAAGAAGGCCGGTTCGCCTACTCCTCGCTGTCGGTCGGCCGACCGGACACGCGCAGTCGAGGCTGGATCTACCTGCATTACGAGGGGGCGAGGCGACGGCCACGTGGCTCGCTTCAACCTCAGCTGGCTCACCGGCGGCAATTGACCGGCGACGGAGATCCGCTGCAGCCTCGGCGGCCAACAGGAGCGTCAATCGGTTTTCCCAAGGCCGCTTCGTCTTTCAGCGACGATGCCGAACGGCTCTCGTTTGCCCGGAATGGTGGTGCCTTTTTTCGCCGTGCGCCGCAATCAATCAGTTTGGTTGCGGCGAAGCGAGGCCGCGCTGGGGCATTATCGAGCGTACGGGGCCTTGGCAGGCGAATCGCAGCCTAGTATCGCCCGCCTCCCCCTCGTCCGCCACGTCGGCCACCACCGCGTTCCTCGCGAGGGCGGGCCTCGTTCACCGTCAGAGGGCGTCCTTGATGCTCCTGACCATTCAAAGCTTCGATCGCCGCCAGGACGTCGCCGTCGCTGTCCATTTCCACGAAGCCAAAACCTTTGCTGCGACCGCTCTCGCGATCCGAAATCACTTGAGCACTCTGCACCGTGCCGTAGGAGGAAAACAGCTCCTCCAGTTCCGAGCTGGTCACACCATAACTCAGATTCCCGACGTACAACCTCTTACCCAACTTTCCATCTCCATTACTGCTACAGGGACTTGGAAACCTGCCGCTGAGCAGGAACGGCCCCGAATCGCCCTGCGCGATCGGCTGACCCCAACGCTGACGCCAGGCCCCGGAATCTCGCAATATAAACTAACCCCCGCAAGGCGTACATACCGGTCTGGGAACCACTTTTTTCAAACTTTAAGCATCTGCGAAGAAATTACGGTCGCGTTCGTCGCGGCTGTCCCGGTTCCAATCCGACCAATCCAGGGCACCGACCACCGTCGCAGGCGGGGGGCGGACACACCAGTACTTCTCCGAGACAAACCGAACCCCCTCGGTCGAGTCAATCGTACTCGTACTCAGTGCAACGGTACTCGTACTCGACAGGCGACGGATGACGAATCCAACCGACGTGGTAAATCCGCTTGAAGACGGATGCTGTCGGTGCGGACTCGGTTGATCCAACGAACGTAGACCTCGGCGAAAGAGTCGATCGAGTACGAGTACCGCGATGCTGAGTACGAGTACGAGGCGAACCGGATGAACCCACCAAGCACCAAGCAATCACCGCTCGCATATCCCAATGCGACGGGAATTTCTTCGCAGATCCTAAGGAGAATCCTCCGAAGCCACGTCTGCCGCTTCGGACGGGTCTTCCGAGCCCTCCAGCAGCTTGGCGACCGTGGTGCGGATAAAAGGAGCTTGTACGGTGATCGCCAGGGCTACGGGCATGTGCGTCACCCGCTCCTCGAACGGCGTATTCGCGCGATTCGTCTGGCGGATCATCCCCGAAACGATGCCCACCACGATTGGGTCGCCGTCGACCAACAGGATCACCGGTGCCCCGCTGTCGCCGCCGAATGTGGTCGCATTGACCAGCATCCGCGGTGTACTGTCGGCAGGAACCAGCGGGTGGGTGGCCACCGAACCCCGGCGGAGTACCGGCCAGCCCGCGTCGTTGCTCTCCAATTGGGCCGGATATCCCGGAATCAACACGTCACTGCCCGCCCGCAATCGCCGGTGGTCACTCCACGAAGCGTCGGCCAACTGTTCATAGAACAACGGCCGAGCCGCCGTGTCCTCGGGCAATTCGAACGGAACCACCGCTATGTCCACCTCGTCATGACGCACCCACAGTTGCTGGTCCCCGTTGCGCAAAGCCACTTGGGCCTCCTGCCGCTCGTACGTACCGTCTTCCTGCCGTCGGCGGAGGATCACCGTACACTCGGATTCGGACATCTCCCCGAAAACATGGGCTGCAGTTACCAACAAGGAAAGGGGCGAAGATCCATCTTCCGGTGCCTCCGGGCCATAAATCAGAAACGACGTCGCCGACGTCTTGCCGTTGGTAATCCGGAACGTGGCATTCAATGCCTGCTCGATCGGATCGTCCGCCCATGCGATGGCACTGGCCCCGATCAGCACCAGGCATCCCAAATAACCACGTAAGGGGGTGTTTCGCAGCATCTCTCCTAGCCTTCCAAACAGGTGTCCTGTACTGGGATAAGCAATGTAGCCTAGCGAAAAACCACGGTCCGACAAGATGCCCAACCGCTTCCACCGGCCACGGGGACTTGATCGAACGTCCCCTTCTCGCCCATGATATGTTTCCGATTGGACGTCCAGACCCAGGAACCGGGCATCCCGTCACGTGAGGCAAGTAACGCAACCCATTCCAGGGGTTTTCATGGAAGGTAAGATGGTTTTGTCATGAGAAACGCTTTTTTCCTCGGCGTCGTACTGGTGATCCCGCTCGCCGTACTGATTGCGCTACTGTATTCGCTGGGCCGTTTCTTGTGGTCCGTGTTCCGCGATCTTCGCCTGTACCGGGAGCTGGATCAGATCCAGGCCGAGAGCAAGGCCCGCCAGCAGAAGAAGCAGGAGGAGAACGCCCGGCGGTTGGACAACGGCTGCGAGCACTGTTTTGATAGTGCTTTAGGAGGTTTTCCGCCGGGTGTTTGTCCCCGTTGTGGTTTGGCGGAAGAAAAACCCCCCGGACGTTGCGACCATGTTTGGCGTAGAAAAGAGGGCCCTGCATTGGGTAGTTTTTGTGAAAAATGTGGCAAACACTATCGTTCGGAAGCGTGATCTGGTCAAATTCGCTCACTTTCTAAATGCAAAGGTACCGTGCTGTGGAGCTGGGTTTGAAGGACAAAGTGGTCTTGGTAACGGGTGGTTATCGTGGTTTAGGCGAAGCGATTTGCCGACTGCTGGGGGCCGAGGGGGCGCGGGTGGCCGTGAATCATCGGCACAGCGAACAGGCGGCGACGAAACTGGCCGAGGACATCCGCCGCCAGCATGGTTCGCTGGCCCTGCCGGTCGCCGGCGATGTGTCGAGCGAGTCGGATGTGAGTGCCCTGTTCGACCAGGTGGAGGCCCAGTTGGGTCCGATCGAAGCGTTGGTCAACAACGCGGCCTACTGCCCGACAGAGCCGACGACCGAATTGACCTTGAGCGAATTCCATCGCGCCCTGAGCGTTAATCTAGGGGGGACCTTTCTGTGCAGTCGCGAGTTTGCACGGCGGCGAGTTCACAAGGAACGCTCGGGGAAGATCGTCAATATCTCGTCGCAAGCCGCCTTTCGCGGCTCCCAATCCGGCAAGACGGCCTACGATGCCAGCAAAGCCGGGATCATCGGCTTTACCGTCTCGCTGGCTCGCGAGCTGGCCCCGCACGGGATCAACGTCAACTGCGTGGCACCCGGGCTGATGTACACCGAGATGCTGGCCCCGGCCGTGGATGCCGATCCCGAGCGTTTCAATCGCCGCGTTCCCTTGGGGCGGCTGGGCAAGACCGAGGAGATCGCGGCCATGGTGGTATTCCTTTGCTCTTTTCGAGCCGACTACATGACCGGTGCCACGGTAGACGTCAGTGGTGGTTTGGCCATGCACTGACCCAACAGCTCCCACCTCGCCACGCACCCCCCCCCGAAATAATTGTCTGCTTCCAAGGCGGTGGCGGAAAGACTTCACCCGCGATGCCAAGCTGGGGCAATCGGGCAGGCAGCCCAGGAAAGCTCCCGGGCCGCAGTTGGCGTGGGACGATTCCGGCATGCCGATCGGAATCAGCCGGGCTGCACCCCCCCGGGCCGTCTACTTGTTATCGGTAAGCTGGCTGAGAGTCAGCTGGTGCGACCAGATCGATTCGCCGTCAAGGTTGACGATTTCGTAGCGGAGGGTCGGATCCTCGGCGGCCGTGTCGAAGTGCAGCAGGGCGAACGAATTTTTTTCGTTGTAGCCGAACAGCAATCCGGGAGTGGAAACCACGGGGTGGGTGTGGTAGTTGGTCAGGCCGGCGCTGAGGAAGTCGTACAGGTCGTAGCCGCGGTCTCGCGTGATGCGGCGGGCATCCGAGCGGTGGCGATCACCCGAAATCAGGGCCACTCCCGCGATGCCTTGCTCGTAGAGGAAATCGTAGAGTGCGTCACGTTCTTGGGGGAAGCCGTCCCAGGTATCGAGTCCGCCCGGAGGTCCGCCTTTGACACCCGGTGCCCACGGCACGGGCGACGCCAGGATCTTGAACGTTCCTTGGGAGTTCTTCAGAGTTTCCTTCAGCCAGGCTCGCTGGGCCTCCCCGAGCATCGACGGGTTTTCCACTTCGACACCTTGGCGGCCCGCCCGGTCGCGATAGTAGCGGCCATCGAGCATGATGAAGTGCACGTCGCCGATGTAAAAGTCGAACCAACAGCCGGGCTGGTCGGGCCCGCCACCGTAGGCCGGGTTGTTCCAGTTCTGTCGGAAGACTTCCCAAACCGGGCGTTTCCAGGGCGGATGGTCGGTGTCGGACCCGCCCCAGCTGTCGTCCAGCCCGAAGTCGTGGTCGTCCCAAATGGCGTACACGCCGCGACCGGCCACCAGCCGCCGCCACTCGGGACGACTGTGCCGCCGGTAATAACAGTAAAGCTGGGTCAGTTCGTGCTGCGGATCGTCGATGTACACGTTGTCGCCCAGCAGCACCAGGGCGAGCGGGTCCGCTTGCTCGATGGTCGTCCACATCCGCTCGTGTTCGACCACGTAGCCGGCGCACGCGCCGTAGGCCACCAGGTACTGGCCCGGCGTTCCGGGTTCCGGATAGGTGCGGAAGGCGGCCGCTTCGATCGGCACCGCCTGACCATCCAGCTGCAGGCGGTAGGAGTAGGCCGTATCCGGCTGGAGGCCGGCGACGCGGATGACGGCCGTATAGTCGCGTTGGGCACAGGTGTCTCCGCGGGCGTCCGCGACCGCCGTCCCCTCTTCTCCGAGCACTTCTACAACAACTTCTGCCTGATCGGCGGTGCGTACCCAGAAGGAAGCGGCCTGGTCGGTCACGTGGCCGAGCATCGGCCCATGGATCAGGGAGCGTGCCTCCGCCTCGGCCCACCGCTGAAACGGCTCCTCTTGGTAGAGCGGGGCGAGGGCGGAACGTGGTCCGGCCAACAGGCGTTCGAAGGGCAGGCCGGCTGCGACCGCGAGTCGCGCCGACTCCCACGCCCCGGCCGCGTCACCCTGGCTGCCGGCCAGCAGGGCGCGGACGAAATGGTTCTCCGCGGCCACCAATTCGGCATACGCTTCGCCCTGGCGGCGCACCGTCTCGCCCGCGCGGGCGTAAGCGCCCCGCAGACCCGTCCACACACTGCCAGGCTCTTCCTCCACACGCTCCAAACGTGCCGCCGCCCGGCCGTATTGCCCCCGCGCGATCTCGCGCACCGCGTTGCGATGGGCGTCGTGCTGGCCCAGCACGATCCCGGGGAACAACAGCGTCCAACAAATGGCCGACAAGGGGATTCGCATGGCAGGTTTCCTGAAAAAACGTTAGGGGTGCTCGAAACGATCCTGAACAGCTTGGACTGTCATATTCTGCAGCCCGTCTTCGTGCAGGGCTTCCATCGCCCGCACCGCCGCTTCCGCCGCTTGTACGGTCGTGATGCACGAGACACCGTGCTGAACCGCCGCCGCGCGGATCCGACCCTCGTCCGTCCGGGCGCCCTTCCCGCTGGGCGTGTTCATCACCAACCCGACTTCGCCGTTGAGCATCAAGTCCAACAGGTTCGGATGCCCCTCGGCAATCTTCTTGACTCGCTCGACCGGAATCCCCGCCTGCTCCAACCGGCGGGCCGTGCCCGTGGTGGCGATCAAATGGAAGCCCAGTTGGCTCACACGGCGGGCCAGATCGACAATCGCTTCCTTGTGCCGTTGAGCCACGCTGACGAAGATCTTCTGCTGTTGCGGCGGCAGAACGATCCCCGCAGCCAACTGGCTCTTGGCAAAGGCGATCGAGAACCGTTCGTGGATCCCCATCACCTCGCCCGTGCTCCGCATCTCGGGCCCCAGCACGATGTCCACGCCCACAAATTTCCGGAACGGGAACACGCTCTCCTTGATCGAGACATGACGCGGGATCGGCTCGCGGTCCACTCCCAAATCCGCCAGCTTGCAACCGGCCATCAGTTTGGCGGCCAGCCTGGCAACCGGAACCCCGGTCGCTTTGGCCACAAACGGTACGGTCCGGCTGGCCCGCGGGTTGACCTCCAATACATACACGTTCATCGCGTCGGCTTCCCGCTTCACCGCAAACTGGATGTTCATCAGCCCGATCACGTTCAAACGTTTTGCCAAAGCATGGGTGGCGGCGCGGATTTCCTCGATCACGGGCATCATCAAGCTGTAGGGAGGGATCGCACAGGCCGAATCGCCCGAATGCACCCCGGCCGCCTCGATGTGCTCCATGATGCCCATGACCATCGTGTTTTCGCCGTCGCTGATGGCATCCACATCCACTTCGGTTGCATCCTCCAAGAAGCGGTCGATCAGGACCGGTTGTCCCTGGGCGGCGATGAACGCTTC
>SLMF01000269.1 GCA_007133715.1 Planctomycetaceae bacterium | reverse complement strand
TTTTATGAGGGCCTTGGAGGCGTGCGGAACGGGTTGTCGGCGAAACGTGGCACGCGCTTCGTCCGATGTGGTTCGTGGTGAGAGTGGTACACCGGAATCGGACCCCGTGCCAGGGTTCGCTTATTTTTTCAGGAGCTACAGAATGCGTCGATCAATCAAGTTGGTGGGAGCCGTTTCGGCCGTATTGTGTGCGGTGCTGGTGGTCATCCCGGTTCGGGCTCAACCGCCGATGGGCCCCGGCATGGGCGGCGGCATGGGCGGCGGCATGGGCGCGGGGGGCGGTAGGGCCGAGTTGCTTTTGATTCCGGCCGTCCAGGAAGAACTCGAACTAATTCCCCCTCAGATTGAGAGGTTGCAGGAAGCGGTCGAGCGGATGCGCACGGAGCTGCGGGACGTGTTTGGCCGCATGCAGGATGTTCCGCGGGAGCAACGGGCGGATGCCATGCGAGAGTTTGTGGAAGATCTCCGGGCCGATGCCGAAGCCACGGTCGAGAACACGCTGCTGCCGCATCAGATGACGCGTCTGACGCAGATTTCCAATCAGATGCAGATGCGGGGCGGGGCGATGCGGGGGCTGGTGAGCGGTTCGGTTGCAGATCAACTGAACATCACGGACGAGCAGCGAGAGAAGCTGCAGGCCCGAGCGGAGCAACTCGAGGCGCAGATCCGGCAACGGATGAACGATTTGCGGGCCCAGGCGTTGGAGATGCTATTGCAGGAGCTGACGCCAGCACAGCGGGAAGAGTATCGAAAACTGGTAGGAGCCCCGTTTGAGATGCCGCGCCAGCAGTTGGGTGCGGGCATGATGGGTGGGCGAGAACGAGGCGGTGCAGTCGAGGGAGCAGGCGGTGCGGCCCCACGCGAACGCGGGCGTGGCTTCGGTCGGCAGGGAGCGGGCCAGGGTGAGCCACAATAGCTCCCGCGTGGGTGTGACTTGTCAAGCAGGATCAGCCGGATTCCCCCGGCCGGTCCGCAGCACGTTGTGCTTGGCTGGCAGCGGTGCTCGGTTGCCCCGCTGCCCGCCAGGAACCATCGCGTGAGAAAAACGGAAACTTGGTTGGGAGTGGTGAGGTACAATAGCAGGGTGGGGGATATTGTACCGCGAATCGCGGTAGAAAGAGTGAGGCAGGCGGGATGGATGCGGGCGAAATTCTGGTAAAAAGCGGCCAAATGGACCTGCGCCAGTTGCAGGCGGCACGCGAGCACGAGGCGGATTCGGTATTGGATGCCGTGATCGAACTCGGCTTCGTGGCCGAAGAGGATGCGCTCCGCACCATCGGCGAGGCGGTCGGCTTGGAGTTCGTCGATCTGAACTCGCTGGAGGAAGACGATCTGGGCGGGGCTTTGAAGGATTTCCCGCAGCGTCTGATCTACCGCCAGTCGTTGTTCCCCATCCAACGCAAGAACGGGACGCTGGTGGTTGCCACCAGTGATCCTTTTGATTTGTATCCGATCGACGAAGTCAGTGCCGCCACCGGTCTGACGGTGACGCCGGTGCTGGCCGCTCGCGGGGAAATCGCCAAGCTGATCAAGAAGCATTTGGGCGTGGGGGGCGAAACGGTTGACGGCCTGATCGCCCAGACGGAGGTCGATAGCGGGGTCGAGCTGCTGGAAGACCTCGAGCTGGACGGGTCCGAGCTGTCCGAAATGGCGCAAGAAGCTTCGGTCATCCGGCTGGTCAACGAAATCCTTTTGGAGGCGATCGAATCGCGAGCCAGTGACGTGCATGTCGAGTCCCAGCCGTCGGGTTTGGTGATTCGCTACCGGATTGATGGCATGCTGCAGACCCAGCCGGTGCCCCCGGAGATCTACCGGTTCGAAGCGGCAATCGTCAGCCGTCTGAAGATCATGGCTCACATGAACATTGCCGAAAAACGTTTGCCTCAGGATGGCCGCATCAAGCTGAAGGTCCGGGGCCGGGAGGTCGACGTCCGCGTGTCCGTGATCCCGATGATCCACGGCGAGGGCATTGTGCTGCGGATCTTGGACAAGAGCTCGATGGTCTTCGACCTGCAGGGATTGGGGATGGATTCCAGCGCCTACCGCGTGTATCGCCAGCTGATTGAATTGCCGCACGGCATCATCCTGGTCACCGGCCCCACCGGTTCTGGCAAGACCACGACTTTGTACAGTTCGCTGTTGGAGATCAACCGGCCGAACATCAAGATCATCACGGCGGAGGATCCGGTGGAATATCAATTGGAGGGGATCAATCAGATTCAGATCCATTCCAAGATCGGTTTGACGTTTGCGCATTCGTTGCGGAGTGTGTTGCGTCACGACCCGGACGTGGTGTTGATAGGTGAGATTCGAGATTTGGAGACGGCGGAGAATGCGATTCAGGCTTCGCTGACGGGTCACTTGGTGTTCAGCACGTTGCACACCAACGATTCGGCGGGGGCCTATACCCGGTTGGTGGACATGGGAGTCGAGCCGTTTTTGGTATCCAGCACGGTCGAGGCGGTGATGGCTCAGCGGCTGGTGCGGCGGCTTTGTCCTGATTGTCGCGAGCCTTATTATCCGCAGGCGGATGATCTTCCGACGGATTTCCCTTTTCACGAACTCGGCGGTCGGCCGCTGTATCGCCCGATCGGATGCCGCAAGTGCCGCCAGTTGGGCTATCGCGGCCGGATGGGGATTTACGAGTTGATGGTCACGACGGACGAGGTCCGCCATTTAGCTCATGACAATGCCAGCACCTGGGACATCAAGAAAGCCGCCGTTCGCAACGGCATGGCCACCTTGCGGCGCGACGGTTGGAGCAAAACGTTGTTTGGCAGCACCTCGGTGGAAGAGGTGGTTCGCGTGACCAAGGGGGATCGCGAGGTCGTGCTCGCGTCGGGCGAATTGGTAGATTCTCAAGCAGTTCCGAAATCTCTCACCGCATAGCCATCGCATCATGCCTGACTTTGTCTACACCGCCCGTGACCTTCGCGGCACGAAAGTGACCGGACGGCTGGCTGCCGCGTCCGAGCGGGAGGTGATTGCGCAGCTGTCGGGCAAGTCGTTATTTCCGATCGAGGTGGCGGCGGCCAAGCTCAGGGCCCACCCGCTGAGCCGCAAGCGGGTGGGGGGCCAGTTGATGGCCACCACGTACGGCCAGTTGTCCGCCCTGTTGCGGAGCGGCGTTCCCTTGTTGCGATCGATTCGCGTGATTCGCGATCAGACCTCGAACGTCCGCCTGCAGGAGGTTTTGGACGACGTGGCGCGGCGTGTCGAGGACGGTGCCACGTTGGCGGAGGCGATGGGTCGCTATCCGCGGGTCTTCAACCAGATGGCGGTCAGTATGGTACGGGCTGGCGGCGAAGGCGGATTTCTCGAAGACGCCCTCGATCGCGTCGCCAGCTTCACGGAACAACAAGAAGACCTGAAAAGCCGCACCGTGGGGGCTTTGGCCTATCCTGTCTTCCTGGCGGTGGTCGGGTTTCTGGTCGTAGGCGGGCTGGTCGTGTTCTTCGTGCCGCGGTTCGGCGAAATGTTCGATGTCCTCCGGGAGCGGGGAGAACTGCCGGCGCTGACCGATTGGCTGTTGTGGACCAGTGAAATGGCACGGCAGTACCTGCTGGTGCTGGTCGCCCTGGCCGTGATCTTGATCCTGCTGTTGCGGCGGGAATTGGAGACCGAACGCGGGCGGCGGTGGCGAGACCTGCTCAAGTTGCGGATGACCCTGTTGGGACCGATCTTTACCAATCTGGCGGTCGCCCGGTTCTGCCGTGTTTTGGGCACCCTGTTGCACAACGGCGTGCCGATCCTCAAGTCGCTGGAGATCAGTCGCGAGGCGGCCGGGAACCGGATCCTGTCCGAAGCGATCGGCAAGGCTTCCGAGAACATCTCCTCGGGGCAATCCCTGGCCAAGCCGTTGGCCACCTGCGAGTACTTTCCGCGAACCGTGGTCGAAATGATCTCCGTCGCGGAAGAAGCCAATACGTTGGACACGGTGTTGGTCGAGATTTCGGACGGGTTGGAACGGCGAACGGTACGCCGACTGGACTTGGCTGTCCGCTTGCTCGAACCGATCATGCTGCTGATCCTGGCGGTGGTTGTGTTGTGTGTGGTGATCGCCCTGCTGATGCCGGTGATCAAGATGAGCGCGACGATGCGTACGTAACCGAAGAACTTTCAGGCCGTTGCGGGGTTTCATATTGCAGGCCGAAAGGAGGAGCAAACGATGGGAAGCAGAAGACGCCGCCGGCGCGGTTTTACACTGATGGAAGTTCTGTTGGTGCTGGCCATCTTGGTCATCTTGATGTCCATGGTCGGGGTTTTCGTGGCCGGCATTCAGACCGGAGCTTACGAAGACCTGGCTCTCACCCAGATCAGCATGTTCGAAAACCAATTGGACGCGTATCGCCTGCATGTGGGCCGCTATCCCGACACCAACCAGGGTTTGGAAGCGTTGCGTTCGCCGCCGCCCGATTTGCAGAACCCCAATCGCTGGCGCGGGCCTTACTCCCAGAAGGATATCCCGACGGATCCCTGGGGGAACCCTTACCAGTACGAGCTGATCGGACCCGAGCAGTTCCGGATTTGGTCGTGGGGAGCGGACGGAGTGCCCGGGACCGAGGATGACGTGGTCAGCACGCGATGAAGCGGGGGGGCTTCGAGCGGGATGCGGTGAAGTCAGTCCCCCGCGTGTTCCACTCAAAAGGTGTCGATTGTGCCAACCCTCAACGGTTCCTTGTCGTGGTTGATTGGAGAGGCGGCAGCGCGGCAGCGGCGCGCCGTGACCCTGTTGGAGTTGATGTTGGTTCTGGCAGTGATGGTGGCGGTCGGCGCGATCGTCTTGCCTGCGTTGCGGGGCCCCCTGGAAGACCAGCGGTTGCGGAAAGCGGCCGATTTGATTCTCGCCCAGTGGATCCAGGCGCGGCTGGAGGCCCTGACCACGGGACGGATGCAGGTTTTCCGTTACCAATCGGGAACCGACCAGTACGAAGTGCAGGCTTGGTACAGCGAGGGCGATCTTCTGGAGTCGCCCGCGGACGAGCCGGAGGCGAGTGCCAAGGACATCGACCCCCGCGATTTGCAGCGGCCGTCGATGCTGGGCGTCGCCGGCTTGCGGCTGCCGGACGGAGTCACCTTCTTTTTCGGCGAGACCCCGGCAGAGGCTCGCATGATTCAATCGGGGATCGAATCCGCCGCTGCGGCAGGAAACTCGGCCGATCCGCCGATCGTCTTCTATCCCGACGGTACCGCGACCCACGCCCGGCTGATCCTGACCAACGAGCGATTCTTCGTGGAATTGAGCCTGCGTGGCTTGACCGGTTTGGGACGCGTCAGCCAGCTGTTGAGCGCGGAGGAGATCGAGCGATGAGACGTAGCGGGAGAAGGCGAGCCGTTTCGTTGCCTGCGCGGCGGGCCGTGGCGGGTGCGGCGCGGGCTGCCTGTCGCACCGGTTTGTCGTTGCTGGAGGTCACCCTGGCGATCGCCATTCTGGGAGGCTCCTTGGCCGTCATTGGCGAATTGGTCCGGATGGGATCGCGACACGCGGAAGAGGCGCGGGAGATGACCCGGGCCCAGTTGCTGGGCGAGAGCCAGATGGAGTCGATTGTGGCCGGAATCATCCCGGCTCAATCGCTCAGCAGCACGGCTTTCGAGCACGATCCCGACTGGACGTATGCGATCGAAGTCGCCCCGTTGAACGGCACGGACCTGCTGGAGGTCACCGTCCATGTCCAGCAGGCGGAAATCACGCGCGAGGTCCCTTTGGTGTTTTCGCTCACCCGTTGGATGCTGGATCCCGCCCGGGAAGCCGAAATGGGGGATCTCGATGCCAGCCAGTTCATCAACACGACGCGAGGTTCCACCGTTCGCTCCGGTGGCATGGTAGGGAGGCGATGATGGCCGGCTCGCGACAACGCCGTTCCGCCGTGACCCTGTTGGAGCTGCTGTTGGCTCTGGCACTGACCGGTTTGCTGATGATGCTGATTGTTTCGGCGATCGATTTGAATTTGCGTGCCTTGGAACTGCGGCGGACGGATGTCGAGCGTTCGCAATTGGCTCGGGCGGTCCTGCGGCAGCTTGCCACCGATTTGAAGAACGCCATCTTGTACGAACCGATCGACGTGTCGGGGGCGCCCCAAGCCGATTTGGGTGAGTGGTCCGAGGGCGGTGACGACCTGCTGGGCGATCTGTTCGGCGATGCCGAGCTGGGTTTGGGTTTGACGACCGCGAACAATCTGGACATCGCCGGCGCGCTGGAACCGACCAGCCAACCGGGATTGTTCGGGAACCCGTATGAGCTGCAGGTCGATACCAGCCGTCTGCCCCGGGTGGACCAATATCATCAGGTTCTGATCGGTGCGGAGGGAGCGGAGGCGAGCATTCCCAGCGACGTCAAGACAGTGGCCTACTTCCTGCAATTTGAAACGCGGGACGGCGGTCCGGTGTTACCGGGAGCCGCGGGCGAGACCACGGGCGGATTGGCACGCCGCGAATGGGACCGAGCCGTGACCGCCTGGGCGGCCGCCAATGGCGGACTGGAGCTGACCGCCAGCACCGGTCAGAGCCTGGCCCCCGAAGTGAATCGTCTGGAATTCCGCTATTTCGATGGCCTGGCTTGGCTCAGTGAATGGGACAGCTTGCAGCTGGGGGGACTGCCGATCGCCGTCGAGATCACGATCGGGATCGACCCGATGTATGGGAGTGATCGGGATGCGGCGGAAGCGGTTCGGCTGGAATGGGAGAGTCAGGATCTGACCGACTACACGTACCGGCTGGTCGTTCGCTTGCCCGCCGCGCGGCGTATTGAGGTCGAGGAGGATTCGTGGCTGGAGGACTGGGAATTATGAGCGGGCGGGCCAAGCGGGGAGAACCATACCGGGCACGGCGTGAGAGTGCTGGGCCACGCCGCCAGGGCGTGATCCTGGTGATCGTGCTGATTGTGGTCGGCGCGCTGTCCTTGGCCTGTTATTCCTTCGCACGCTTGATGTTGGCACATAACGAAATCACGGAGATCAGTGGCCGACGAGTTCAGGCCGAACAGCTGGCCGCTTCGGGAGTCGATTGGGTACGGGCCTTCTTACAGATGGATACGCTCGGCCAAATCTCTTTGGGAGGCTTGTATGACAACCCGGCCCAATTCCAGGGGCTGCTGGTATTAGAAGGGCTCCAGCCCGATGAAATCGGACGCTTTACGGTCCTGGCACCGCCCCTGCAGGAGGAAGGAAACGGCCGGGTCCGCTACGGACTGCAGGACGAGTCCGGAAAAATCAATCTGAACACCCTGATGATGATTGAACAGCAAGCCCGCGAACTGGCGGATCAGGGCGTCCTGCTGCCGGTTTTGGATTTCGAAGATTCCGAGTTGTTCGACGAAGAGGATGACGACCTGTTCGGTTTGGAAAACTATGCCCGAAATCTGTTGCTGGGGCTGCCGGGAATGACGGTCGAGGTGGCGGATGCGATTCTGGATTGGCTGGACGAGGACGACGAACCACGCGAATTCGGGGCCGAAATCGAACATTACTCGTCGCTCACCCCAGCGTATGCCCCCAAAAACGGTCCTCTGGAGACGGTGGAAGAATTATTACTGGTGCGGGGAGTCACGCCCGAACTGCTGTTCGGCGGCGACATCAACCGAAATGGCCAGGTCGATGCGCACGAATCGACGATGACCGCCGGATTAGACGGATTCCCCGGCACCGGCTGGGTTCCCTACTTCACGCTGCACAGCAAAGAGCGCAACGTCAATTTCCTCGGCGAACCCCGCATCTACTTGAACCAGGACGACTTGGTACAGCTGTACGAAGAACTTATCCTGGTGTTTCCCCAAGAGTGGGTAACTTTCATCATTGCCTACCGACAGAACGGGCCCTATGCTGAAGGGGACGAGGGAGACCGAGACGACGACGACGACGATGCGGAGCTTGAGATCCTCACTCCCGACATGTATGCCGACCTCGAACTGGATCTGAACCAGTCGGCCAGTACGGAATTGAATCAGGTGCTGGATCTGATTGGACAGATGGTGCTGGTCACTTTTCCTGGTGAGGAAGAACCCAGTTTGCTGGTATCGCCCTTTCCGGACGATGTGGTATCGATGGGCACGTACATGGTCGAGTTGATGGACGAAGTGACGGTGGTCGAGCGATCGAGCATTCCGGGTCGGATCAGTTTGAGTCAAGCGCCGCGTGAGGTGCTGTTGG
>SLMF01000215.1 GCA_007133715.1 Planctomycetaceae bacterium | reverse complement strand
TATACCGCACGCGGGCAGGTTTGTCGTAGAACGGATTTCAATCCGTTTCGCAAGAGCGGAATGAATTCCGCCCTACAAAGGGACAAACCAAGCCGCGCGCGGTAAAAGGAGGGTGCTACCCGCGGCTGCCAGCTGCCGAATTGGGTGGGCATGTTGTTCGCCGGCTCGGCCGGTGGCGCCCGTTTGCCGATTTCCCGTATTCCGATAGGGCTCGCCGGATCATGAAAACCAAGTCGTTACCCGAACGCCAACAAGTCAAACCGTCCGACACCTGGGATCTGAGCAGTCTGTACGTCGACGACGGGGCTTGGCAGAAAGCCTTTCGCCGTTACGGCAAGCGGATCGACGGATACGAGCAGTACCGGGGGCGGCTGGGAGAGAGTCCTGAGGTGCTGGCGGCCTGCCTGAAATTCGACAGCGACTTGTCCCGTTTGGACGAGCGTTTGGGCTGCTACGCTTTTTTACGTACGGCGGAGGACCAGGCCAACAGCCATTATCAGGGCATGTTGGCTCGCTATCAGAACACGGCCACCCGGGCGCAGCAAGCGGCCAGCTTCCTTCGTCCGGAGATTTTGGCCATCGCTGCCGCCAAAATGCAGAAATGGCTGGCCACGGAAGCATTGGCCCCCTACCGCTTGCTGCTGGAACGCATCCTGCGTTTCAAAAAGCACACGCTTGGCAAAAAGGAGGAGCGGCTGCTGGCGATGCAGGGGGAAATGGCGCAGGCGGCCGCTAAGACTTTCCGCCAGTTGAACGATGCGGACCTGAGATTCGGCACCGTGACCAACGAACGGGGGGAACGGATTGAATTGAGCAATGCCACGTTTTCGCAACTGCTGCATTCGCCCAAGCGGAGCGTGCGGCGAACCGCCTTCCACCAGTTCTACCGGCAGTTCCAAGACCACGAAAACACCCTGGCCGCCACCCTCAGCAGCTCGATCCATACCGATGTCTATTACGCCCGGGCACGCGGCTTCGAAAACTCGCTGGCCGCGGCCCTGTTCCCCGATCAGGTGCCGGTCGGCGTTTACGACAACTTGATCGCCACCGTCAAACGCCACTTGCCCGCCGTGCATCGCTACTTCGATTTCCGCCGCAAAAAAATGCGCCTGAAAAAGATCCACGCTTACGACACCTACGTGCCCATTCTCAACCACCTCTCGACGCGGCGAACCTGGAACGAAGCAACCAAGACGATCCTGGCCGCCTTGCAACCGCTCGGAAAAGAATACTGCCGCGTGCTCGAAAAAGGACTCCGCGGCCGCTGGTGTGATCGCTACCCCAATCGTGGAAAACAAAGCGGGGCGTTCAGCTGCGGCTCTTTCGACGGCGATCCCTACATCCTGATGAACTACAAGCCCGACGTGCTGGAGGATGTGTTCACCCTGGCCCACGAAGCGGGCCATTCCATGCATTCGTACTTCTCCGCTCGCTACCAGCCGGTCGAGTACTACGATTACACCATCTTTGTGGCCGAAGTGGCCAGCACGTTCAACGAACAACTCCTGTTCCAACACCTGTTCCAGCGAGCCCGTAACGACCAACAGCGGGCTTATCTGATCAACCGCGAACTGGATAGTATTCGGGCCACGATCGTACGCCAGACCATGTTTGCCGAATTCGAACGTCTGACCCATGAAATGGCCGAGGCGGGAGAGCCGCTGACCGTCGCGAGTTTCCAGCAAACCTATCGACGACTGCTGGAAGAGTATTTCGGACCCGATTTTGCGCTGGACGACGAACTGTCGTGGGAGTGTTTCCGTATCCCCCATTTCTACCGAGGGTTTTACGTCTACAAGTATGCGACCGGGCTCTCCGCCGCGATCGCCCTGAGCCAGCGGGTTCTCCAAGGGGGCGAACAAGAGCTGAACGACTATCTGGGGTTCCTCAAGTCAGGCTGCTCCCAAGACCCGCTGGAACTGCTCCGGGATGCCGGGGTGGACATGACCCAGCCGGAGCCGATCGAGACGGCTCTCCACCACTTTGAAGAGCTTCTGGAAGAACTCGAGCAGCGATTGTAAACAACACCCCGCTTCTTGCTGGCTTGTGTAGGATTGAAACAGGATGATATCAACGATGTTGCTGTCGCCAGGCAGCCATCAGCGACTGGGCTTGTTGCTCGCTCAGATAACCTCCATGGTCTTTCGGCCGATTCGTAAAGGTCGCGCTGTGCATGCGCGTGTCACAAGAAATGAAAGCCTGAAAACAGGGGCTGACCCGAAGATTCGAACACTAATAAGCCTACTTCGGTGAAAACAGCTTTCGCAACGCATCCCGTGCGGCTTCGGTCGAATCCTCGGGGGTTGGCTCTTCCGGCTTGGGCAGTTTTCCAGGCAAGGGTTTCGCATGCTTCTTGCCCCACTTCCTCCTCGCCGCTTGGTCCTCCGGTTCCGCTGCTTCCGTTTCTTCTTCGGGCTCGTTTTCGGGCGGTCGCGGTTCCACGTGCAGATAGCGGCTCTCCGGATGCTGCTGCCGGTACTTCCGCTCCTGTTCATCCCCTTTTTCCAGCAGTTTCTCGAAGGCGTTGTTTTCTTCCGCCGAGTTATCGTCGTCGACCGCAGGCTCTTGGGGCAGTCGTTTCGCCGGCGACTGGCCGCTGCGGCCGATTGGCGCCGCGATCAACACCTCGAATTCCAGCCGCCCGATTGCCAGATGATCGCCCGCCTGCAGCTCGCATTCCTGCTCGACCGGCTGACCATTCACCCGAGTCGGCTGATCGGCACTGAGGTGTCGCAGCCGCACGCCCCGCTGGTCGACCAGCAGTTCGCAATGCCGGGGGCTGACCAAGCGACTTTGGCAGCACAGGGAGCATTGCGGGTCGCTACCGATGACAAACCGCGGCCCGCGAATCGTGATTTCGGGCCGCGTGCCATACCCCTGTTTATCTTGGAATCTTCCGTGCAGGATCTTCAGGCGGACATCCATCTTTCGGACTCCAGTGTCGGTTCAGAACCGCACGAGGCATTTGACCACTTCGCCGCTGTGCACGGCATTCAGGGCCGAGGCGAAGTCTTCGACCGGGAAGTCGTGCGTGACAAACTCGCTCCCTTTTAGTGTTCCCTTTCGGATCCACTCGGTCAACTTTTGTTGCGCCTGTCGCTCGCGCCACCGGGTGGGCCATTGATGGAGGAAGAGGTTGAAGTTATAGGGTCCGGGCGATTTATCGAGGGTAAATTTCGGTTCGGCCAGCACGCCGTACACCCCGATTGTACCGCCCATTTTGATCAGTGGCACGGCGGCGTTAATCACGGCAGGGCTGCCGACGGCGTCGACCACGACGTCCAGCGGCTGGCCGCGGGACTGGGGCAGCTCTGCAATTGCCGGGTCGTCCGGCGTGAACACCTGATCGGCGCCCAAGGCCAGCGCTCGCTGGCGTTTGAATTCCACCGGGTCGACCACTCCGATCCAGCCCAAGCCCAGCAGTCGCGCAAATTTGACGAAACTCTGGCCCACCGGTCCGGCGCCGAAGATCAGCAGATCCTGGCCGGATTCGATCTGGAAATCCCCGAACCCGCCCAGCACTTCGCGCCAGGTGCACATCAACACGGCCTCTTCCGGCCGGACGTCAGGCGCGACCGCGCGCTGGATCTCGTAGACTTCGAACCAGCCGTGTTCCGCATCCGCGACCCCATCGGCCACCATGGCGTCGTGATCGTTGACCAGATTGTAATCGCAAAAGCCACCCCAGCCGCTGGAGTAGCGGGGATCGGAGAATTCGAACAGCAGTCCTCCGATCACCCGGTCGTCCACCTGAAAGCTGCGGACGCGTTCGCCGACTTGGACGACGGTGCCCGAGGTCTCGTGGCCCAGGACCAGCGGATACTGATCGACACCCGGGAACCGGCCGGCCACCAGTTTGGCGTCTGTCGAGTTACAAAGTGCGGCGACATCCGTTCGCACCAGCGCCTGGTACGGTCCCGGCTTGGGGGCTTCCAATTCCACCAATTCGACTCGCCCGGGTTCGACAACTGCTACCGCTCGCATCGGTATACCTTTCTGTAGAGGAATCTCAAGAGGGAGGAGCCTGCTGCCACGCGGCCAGGTCCTCGTAGACATCGACCAGGGCGTGGTAAGAACGTTCGAAGATCGGCAGCATTTTGCGATAGATGGGCTGATGGGCCGGTTCCGGTTGGACGACATCGTCGACGCGGACAAAGCGGTCGATGACATCGAAATCCGGGAACAGGCCCACGGCCACGCCGCCGATCACCGCCGCGCCCATCGAGGTGGCTTCTTCCAAGTAGTTCAGTTTCTCGATCCGGCAATCGTAGATATCGGCCATCATCTGCCGCCAGACCGCCGATTTGGCACCGCCCCCGATCACAGTCATGGTTTCCAGGGGTACATGCTGGCGGAAGATATCGACGATGATCCCCAGATTCATCGTGATGCCTTCCATCACCGAGCGGATGAGATCTTGGCGGCGGGTGGCCAGGTTCAACCCGATCCAAGCTCCTCGGGCGTTGGAATTCCAGCGCGGGGTACGTTCGCCCAGCATGTAGGGCAAGAAGACCAAGCCGCCCGAGCCGGGCGTGGATTGCTCGACCTGCCGGTTGATCAGTTCGTACACATCCTCGCCGCGTGCCAGGGCTTCGGCCGTTTCCGCCGTACAGACGGTGTTCTTCAGCCACTGGTAACTGGCGCCGGCCGCCTGCATGGTGCCGGAGGGATGCAGGTAGCCGGGCACGCAATGGGCCCAGTTCATGGTCCGCTGTTGCGGATCGACGAGCGGTCGTTCCACGGTCAGTGCCACCCAGCTGGAGGAGCCCAGGTAGTTGTAGGCGGTACCGGGGCGAACGCAGCCCACGCCGACACCGGCGCAGCTGCCGTCACCGCCCCCGACGGCCACCGGGGTACCGGCGCGGAGGCCCGTCGCGCGGGCCGCTTGCGAGGTGACTTCGCCCAGAACATCGGTCGACGGCCGTGGCTCCGGGAACATCGCCCCGTCCACCTCGGCCGCCGCCAGCAACCGCTCGGACCACGTGAACGTGTTCAGATCGAAGGCGTTCGTCCCCGACGCGTCGCTGTAGTCGGTCGCGAACTGGCCCGTCAACTGGTAGTTGATGTAGTCCTTGGCACACAGCGTGCGCGCCGTCTGGCGATACACGTCCGGCTCGTGCTGTTTGAGCCACATCAGCTTTTCCAGAGAATAACTCTCGCTGATGCGATGGCCCACGATCCCGTAGAACTCGGCCGAGTCCACCCGGGCGGCGATCTGCCGCGCCTGCTCCGTCGCCCGCTGGTCACAGTACAGCAGGCTGGGCCGCAGGGCCCGACCCGCTGCGTCCACCGGCGTGCAGCCCATCATCTGGCCGCTGAGCGTCACGCAAGCCACCTCGGCCGGATTGACTTCGGCCAGCAACTGCTGCGACGTCTCGCACAGCGCCTGCCACCAGTCCTGCGGATCCTGCTCGGCCCAATTCCCGTGAAAATAACGCGTGGGGTAACTGGCCGTGCGGCTGGCGATCAATTCGCCGTCCACCGAAAACAACGTGGCCTTGTTCCCCGAGGTGCCCAGATCGTGGGCCAACAGATATTTCGCCATGGTCGCGCCCGATCAGTCCAGTTTTAACGAAGTGATGGTATGCGGCGGTTCGTGCCCCGTGTTCACCTTGTCCGGTCCCGTGACCAAGTCAAAGCAAGTGATCACCAGCCGCCCCTCCCAAATGATGCACTCGGCCGGCTGATCCAATCCCCCACAGCTGCCGTCGTTGTCCGGACTTTGAGCCAACACCTCGATCTGACCCTCCGTGTCCACGCGGGCGATCGCATTGTTCGAAAAGTCGGCGACGTAGATCAGGTCGTCTTCACAGATCCAGATCCCGTCCACCGAACGCATCTTGGCCTGGACCATCTTCTCCGCAAAATCGGGCTCCGACATGGGCGTATCGAAATCCGTCTGCGCAAAGACCGTGTTGCTGGTCACCTGGCCGTCGTCATCGAACGTGATCTTGTGCAACGCCCCGTCGCCGAAGTTGCCGACGAACAGATTCCCGTGGCTGTCGAAGGCCAGACCGTCCGCGCCGTACTGAACGTCCCGGTTGTACGTCACGAACGACGCCAACAGATGCTCGTCCTCCAGCGTATTGCTCAGCTCGACCCCCTCGTCATCCAGACAAAAGCGGTACACGGCACTGGTCAGCAAGCCATCTTCGCGTTGGACCTTGGGCAACATGCTGACGGTGATGTAGACCTGCCCGTCGTGAACACGGACGCCGTTGGGGTGGCTGATGCGGTGCGCCACGACCGTCATCTTTTCGATTTCGTTGTCACGGATCCGCAAGCGGAGCAGCCGTCCCTGGTTGATCTGGCCATCGGGCCCGTTCCCGTCCGCCCAGTTCTGGTTATCGCAGACGTACAGATCGCCATCGGGTCCGAAGGCGATCCCCATCGGTGCGACCCGACCGGTCTCCTCCATGGGCGGCATGGTCACCCAGTGTTGGACCTCCAACTCCGGCGTGATCTTGATCAGCGCCGGCGGCTGGCTGGTATCGGCGAAATTCGGGCAGGAGACCACCAGATCGCCGTCCGGATGGATGGCCAAGGCATCGGGTGTGGGATAGGCGTCCGGCAGCACAATCAGCAACTCGGGTTCGTAAGGCGGCGCGTGTTCGTCCGCAGCCGTGCCGAGGGCTCCTGCGGCCCAGCAAGCCACCAGCAACCCGATCCCCAAACTCAGGTGTTTTCGCATCATCAGAAGTCTCCTTGCAAGAAGGGTTATTTCGAGTCCCGAATCGACCGCCTGGGTGGGTCAGGATCTCCGTGACCGACGCGGGCGCGTGCGGGCCTCTCAGGAAAAAGGGTCAGGCGACCCGGTCCACGCCGGGTCTTTTCGGTTTCTGAAGGTAACGTCTCAATCGCGGCGGACGGCCCAGATCGCCGCATGGTCATAGGTCCGCCCGCGCCCGTCAAAGCGCCCGTGGATGAAGCCTCGGCCGCCCACATGCGCGGGCACTCGCTGCGGTTCGCCCCGTAAGGCCGCTTCGACCGCCAGCACCGCCAAAGGCGCCTCACAATTGAAGTTCGCATAGCGATGGTTCGCACTGGCCAAGAAAAATCCGTGGTGAAAACGGGCTTCAATCAAACGGTCCGCCAGCTGGCGCATCGTATCCAACACTTCGCTGCGAGGTGTCATCTGATACAACTCGAGCATCGCAAAGAGCAACTCGGGCGTCGGCTCGGGCGTTTCCGCACACAAAGCCACCTCGGCTCCCGGTTCGGCGCCGATGTCTCCCAAGCCGAAGCCCCGAGCCATCTCGCGGGCAGTCTGCCACAGCAGGGGCCGCTGGGTCAAGCGTGCGGCCCGCAGATAGGCCGCCAAGTGTTCGAACGTCGCCCGGTTCGGGCTGTACGTATCGCCCCGGTTGCCCCGGCCATAGCCCGTGCGGGGAACTTTCAACCCTGTCACATCCGTTCCGTCCGCCCACA
This sequence comes from Planctomycetaceae bacterium, assembly GCA_007133715.1. Classification (GTDB taxonomy): domain Bacteria; phylum Planctomycetota; class Planctomycetia; order Pirellulales; family Pirellulaceae; genus SLMF01. Next base: position 784 of record SLMF01000215.1, on the reverse strand, counting down.
TGGGCCGGAAATGGTTCGCCTCGGCATCGTAGGCGTGACGCGCATGGGCCTCAAGATGATCGGCAGCGTCCTCCGCCAAGACCCCGGCCGATTCGCCGATCGTCTCGGCCAGGAACAGCTGCATCAGCGTGTAACGCGGAAAGCCGCCACTGATCGACCACACCCAGCCCTCGCGAGCGACCAGCATCCCGTCGGCAGCCATCTTCCCCTTGATCGGATTGTAAAACTCGTCCTCCGGGTCCGAGCTTCCCGAGTGGCCGTATTTGTTCTCCGTGCGGTCGCCATAGCTGCTGTAGGTCAAGCGTCCGGTCAGCGGCCCTTCGGCAGGCGGTTCCTGCCGCCGTCGAGGCTTGGTGAACTGGTACGCTCCCATCCCCGTGTCGGGATGACGCGCCTTGGTGTACATCTGGGCCAACCGCAGGGACCAGGTCAGCGCCGGTTGCTCGTCGGCCAAGTGATACAGCATGGCCCCGCCGAAGACGAGGTCCGCCCCACAATTCAAAAACGATAAACCGTTGCTGTCGAAAAACGGGTCCGGATCGGCGAACTCGCGCTCCCAGAGGGCTTCGGTCGGCGGAGGCCCGCTGCCGAAACGAGCATGCCGATTCAACGCGACCGTCGACCAATCCAGAATGTGGCCCTGCCACAAAGCCCGCAGGAACTGGGCCGTCGCCTCCGCATCCACGTCCCACATCAACTCGTAAAACGGTAGATTCCACTTGAATTCGTGACAGTTGGCATCGAAATGCCCCACCGGTTTCAAGTTCCGCAAATCGATGAACTG
>SLMF01000672.1 GCA_007133715.1 Planctomycetaceae bacterium | reverse complement strand
CAAAGCTGACGATGCTCTTCACCCCCGCTCGGGCCACCGCATCCCGCAACGCGCGATTGTCTTCGCAGGTCAGGGCGATCGCTTTTTCCACCAACACATGTTTGCCCGCTTCCGCCGCGGCGATCCCCTGCGCAGCATGGACGTGGTTGGGGCTGCTGAGATTGACGACATCGACCTGCGGATTCGCCAACACCTCTTCATACCGCTCGACCACCGGGCAATCCAGCTGGAAATGGTCGATCAAACGTTGGGCACTGCTCGGATTGCGGCTGCTGACGGACACAATCGTCGCGTGGGGGTTTCGCAGCCAGCTGGCCGCATGCGCATACGCGACTTGTCCCACACCGTGAATTGCGATTCCCAGTTTTCCCTCGATCATGACTGGCATCCCCTTGTATCGGGTGGAAGATACATCGTGCTTGGATCGTTGGCGATTCTAAGTCCCGCACGCGGGGGCTGCAACCTGCCGCCGGGTGTTGTCAAGCGATGACGTTTGCCCCACAATGGCCGCAGACCTCAGTTTGACAACAAAGCCAAGCTTCCGGGAGTACGAATCGATGGTGCGACAGTCGGTAACCTTGCTGGTAATCGCGTTCCTCCTGCCGATCACGGCGGGTCAGGCCCAGAGCTTGCCCTGGCCGGAACGCAACGGGCCGACCGGCGATGGACACGCGGCCGCGGAAGAAGCTCGGGGACTGCCCGCCGAGTGGGATGAAGCGACCGGCCACAATATCGCTTGGCGGCTGCCGTTGATCGGCGAAGGCCATTCGACCCCCGTCATCGGCAACGGACAAGCGTGGTTCACCGCGGCCACTCGCGACGGCACTCAGCAATTCGTCTACGCCGTCGACACGGCCAGCGGACGGGTGCTGCATCGCAAATTGCAGTTCGAAAACGAAGACCCCGAACCGCTGGGCAATATCATCAATACCTACGCCTCGCCCACCTGCGTACTCGAGCCCGATGCCGTCTATGTCCATTTCGGCAGCTATGGCACCGCCCGGTTGGACCCGGAAACGGCCGAAACCGTCTGGCAGCGCCGCGACATCGAGTGCAGTCACTATCGGGGGCCTGGATCTTCACCCGTCTTGCTGGATGACCTGCTGATCCTCACCTTCGACGGGGTGGATTATCAATTCCTCAAAGCGTTGGACAAGCGGACGGGCGAGACGGTGTGGCGCACGGAACGTACCACCGATTTCCGGGATTTGGAGCCGGATGGCACGCCGAGAGCCGAGGGGGATTACCGCAAAGCGTACAGCACGCCGGGGTTGGTCCAGGTCGGCGACCGATGGCAAGTAGTATCGGTCGGGGCCCGAGCCGCCTTCGGGTACGATGCGCGGACGGGCGAGGAGATCTGGACGATCGAACATTCGGACTACAATGCGGCCATTCGCCCACTGTTCCTACACCCACTGGCTATCCTGAATACCGGCTCGCGCGGGGCGAGTCTGCTGGGACTGCGACTGGATGAGACCACTCGCGGTAATGTGACCGACTCGCACATCGAGTGGGAGCGTCCCCGTGGCAACGGTTCCTTACCCACGCCGGTGCTGGTCGACGACCGGCTGTATCAGGTGACGGACCAGGGGGTGCTGCACTGTTTGAACGCGTGGACCGGGGAAGAGGTCTTCAGCGCACGTCTGCCGGGCAATTACACGGCCTCGCCGATCTTTGCCCAGGGGCTGATCTACTTTTTCAACGAGCGGGGCCAGACGACCGTGATTCGGGCCAGCGACCATTTCCAGGTGGTGGCTCGGAACGAGATCGCCGATGGCGTGCGGGCGTCGCCCTCGGTCGCCGGCGGGGCCCTGTACCTCCGCAGTTTCCAATCTCTCTACAAGATCGCGGAAACTTCGCAGTGATACGTGCCAGGAAGCGGCTCGTGGGAAAAAAACGCATCCCGGACCCCTTCGTTGTCCGATAAACTGTTCGGAACGTAACGATTATTCAGGCAACTTTCAGCGGGCAGACAGCGGAGGAAAGGGCGCGCATGAGTAAATGGCCTCCGATCCGCGACCCCTTGCCGCCACTCGGGAGCGTGCTGGCGGTGCTCACGCTGCTGTTGCTGCTGATGAGCGCGCGGCGGTCCGGGGCGGACACAAGCTTCGATCTGCCGGGCCCGGGCGAACTGCCCCCGGCGCTGGCGCCTCGATTCTTCGCCAGCCACCCGCTGCAAGAAGCACTCGACGCTTGGCAGCCGCTGGCCTGTCCGCTCCAGCAACCTCGCGAGTGCTTTGCCTGCCCCCTGCCAGCAGCGTGTTCCTGCGGAGGTTGCGAGCTATGCTGCCGCTGCGATCTACGTTTGCCCGGCCGAATAGGTGATTGGCTCATACCCTGGCAGGGAACCCTGGAAATGGGGCTGAACGGTGCCCAGGGCAACGGCGACCACTTCAATCTGTTCCTCGGACTCGACGGCCGCTACGCGTTTGCCGCCGGCGTGTTCCGGTTGGACCTGGATTACTTTTACCAGAGCTGCCAATCGAGTGTGGCCACCAATCGGCTGGTTACCTTGGGTCGATACGAACACTGGATCCGAGGGGGACCGGTAGCAGGGTACTTCGAGGGCCTGTACGAATTCGATTCGAAACGCAACTACGATGCACGCTGGGCGATGGCCGGGGGACTGAGCTTCCCCTTCCAAGATCGCGACCGCCTCACGCTCCGCAGTCGCTTGGGTATGGGCACTTCCAAAAAAACGGGCGCCGTCGGCGATCGCTGGCGAGCCGAGCTGCAGGCCGGTTGGGAAGGCGAGCTTCGCCTCAGCGGCCGCCAACGCGTGTTCGGATACGTCGACTTCTATCCCGATCTCCAAGAACTCCGCACTTACCGATTGAATGGCAAGTTAGGTTGGGAAATGCTGTTGGAGGCACAATGGGGGCTCGCCTTGCGAACCAGCATCCACAACTGGCATGACAGCCGGCCCGGCCCGAGCACCAAGGCGAACGATCTGTACTATGGCATGGCGTTAGCTTGGAGCTATTGACGCGGGCCGGTATTCCGCGGCCCAGCGAGCGAGCAGAAACCCCTCAATTAGAGTTGTCCCACTCGACGCCAATCTGTCCCACGATTATCCTACCGGGGTTGGAGAAAGTGGAGAAACTCCCCGGTAAGTTCTTTGGCCGCTGGCCCTTCAGTCCGAGAGCACTCATGGAAACGATCAAGGTCGCTTGCGTCGGTTTCGGCACCATTGGTTCGGGTGTCGTCAAACTGCTTCTGGAAAACGAGGATCGCATCGCCCAGCATGCGGGCTGTCGCCTGGAGTTGGCAGCCGTCGTCGACACCGACCTGACTCGTACGCGAAATGTGGAAGTGCCGCCCGAGCTGCTGACGGACGATATCGAGCGGGTGATCGGTGACCCCGAGATCCGGGTGGTCACCGAACTGGTGGGTGGGATTGAACCAGCCCGCTCGATCGTGTTGCAGCTGCTGGAGAGTGGCAAGGACGTGGTGACGGCCAACAAGGCATTGCTGGCGGAGCACGGTCCCGAGCTATTCCACCGTGCGCGCCAGTTGGGTCGCTCGATCGCCTTTGAAGCCTCGGTGGCCGGCGGGATCCCGATCATCGCCGCCATTGGGCAGAGCATGACAGCCAACCAGATCCTCTCCCTGCGAGGCATCTTGAACGGCACCAGCAATTTCATTGTGTCGAAGATGGAGGAAAGCGGGGCCGATTACGGCGAAGCGGTGTGCGAGGCGCAGCTGCACGGATATGCCGAGGCGAATCCGGCGATGGATGTCGACGGAACCGACGCGGCCCAAAAGCTGGCGATTCTGGCACAATTGGCTTTCGGAGCTCACGCCGCGTGGCAGCAGATCCCGCGAATGGGTATCGACCGCCTGTACCGGGCCGACATTCGGTTTGCCGGAGAATTGGGGTATCGAATCAAGCTGTTGGCCGTTGCCCGCTTGACGGACGAGGGATTGGAGCTGCACGTTTCTCCCACGCTAGTGAGGATCGGAAGCCCCTTGGCCGAGGTGCGTGAGGCGTTCAACGCGATCAGTGTGCTGGGCGACGCCGTAGGTCCGGTCTTCTTGCACGGTTTGGGAGCGGGTCAGCTGCCCACGGCGTCCGCCGTGGTGGCCGATATGATCGATACGGTGGTCGGCCGCACCCGGATCACCTTCGAACGCTTGGCGATGTGGTCGCAGCCCGAGTCCCGAATCGCGATGTGCGACTTTGCACGCGTCTCGGCCCGCTACTATTTGCGATTTGGTGTCGAGGATCGCCCGGGAGTGCTGGCACAAATTGCCGGGGTCTTGGGCGAGCATCAGATCTCGATCGCCTCGGTGATCCAGCACGAATCGGCCGATAGCGAAGAGGGGGGCATTGTCTGGTTGGTCATCATGACGCACACGGCGCTGGAGGGAGCCGCGGACGAAGCGCTCCGCCAGATCGACCAACTGGATTTCGTCCGCGGACCCAGCATCCGCTTGCCCGTGTTGGACGAGGAAACGTCGGTCCCCACCGTCGGTTGAATTCCGTCGCGTTTCGGAGCGGCTAGAACCCTGGAAAGCGGGGCAGATCGACGGCCTGCATCACCCGCGTCGTGGCCTGCGATTTGTTCAAAACGTAGAAGTGCAGGCCGGGACTGCCGTAGCGGACCAGTTCGTCGACCTGGGCGATCGCGTAGTCTACCCCCACCTGAAACTGCCAATCCAGAGCATCGTGGGCTTCCAACGCCTGGACCAAGGCCTCCGGCATGCGGGCACCGCACATCGCCGTCAGGCGTTTGATTTGGGCCAGATTCGTGATCGGCAAGATACCCGGGATGATCGGAACTTCGATCTTCCACCGCTCGCACTGTTCGCGGAAGCGGAAGAAATCTTCGTTGTTATAGAACAGCTGTGTGATCACGGCATGGGCGCCCGCATCGACCTTGCGTTTCAGGTTCTGCAGATCCACGTCCGGACTGGGTGCCTCCAAGTGGGTCTCAGGATATCCGGCGACCGCAACGCCAAAGTCCGGAAACTCGGCGTGAATCAGTTCGACCAATTCATTGGCGTAGCGCAGACCCCCTTCGATCACCCGAAACGGACCCTGGCCTCCCGGGGGGTCGCCCCGCAGGGCCACGATCGCATCGATCCCTTCCCTCCGGGCCTGACTGAGAAAATCACGCAATTGGCCGACGGTCGCCCCCACGCAGGTCAGGTGCGCTGCGACCGGTACACCATACTCCTGCTTCACTTGCCGCACGATTCCCAGCGTCTTGTCGCGGGTCGAGCCTCCCGCTCCATAGGTGCAGGTAATGAAGTCCGGGTGGTGTCGCATCAGTTGCCGCAGATGCCCAAACAGGGCCTGTTCGCCTGAATCCGTTTTCGGGGGATAGAACTCGAAGGACAGACCGAAACGGCCCGCCCGGTAGAAGTCAGCCAACATCGGTGGTTCCTGATTCCCTTATACGCCTGACGAGGTGCGAGCATCCCGATCGCTACCGTTCGGGATGAGCGCCTCCGAACCGGCCGTCGGTCGTTGCTCGGTGCCGCCATCGACCAGCGAGCGCTGCCAATGGATCCCCAGCATGAGACAATTGATACCCGAGCCGATTCCCAGCAAGGCGGTCTTGTCGCCCGGTTGCACCTGTCCCTGTTCGGCGCCCAAGGCCAGGGTGATGGGCAAGGCCACGGCCCCGGTGTTCCCCAGCCAGGGGTAGGTCACAAAATCGCGGCCTTCCGGGATTGCCAAGGCGTTGAGCATTTGCTTGCGGTGGGCCACACCCACCTGATGGCAGAACACCCGGTCGATTTCCGCCACCGTCCAGCCCGTCTCGGAGAGAAAATCGGCGAAGGTGGCCACGCCCGTCGCGATCCCCTGCTCCATCAGCACCTCCGAATCGGTCGCCATCCGCGGTTGCATCCCGGCCCCCACCGCGTCATCCCGTTCGCTCTGACAGAGCTGATGGTGGGCCGTATGAGCCCGCGCGCTGGCGGCGACCAGCCGGTTCCCGCTCCGGCTCAGCTCTCGGTCGGTCAGCAGGATCGCGCAGCTGCCCGAGCCGATCGTCAGGGACGCGATCGACAGCTTCAACTGGCGGCGGGTCAGCGTCTGGTCCCGATTCAGATCCGCGATCGTGGTTTCCACCAAATTTCGACCACTCTCGGTCCCCAGGACCAGGGCGGCGCGGATTTGACCCAATTCGATCATATTGGCAGCCTGCAGCAAGCCGTTCATCAGCCCCAGGCAGGCGTTCGACACGTCATAGATCACGCAGTGCGCCGGCAGCCCCAAATGGTAGTGCACCCGGCACGCCGTCGCCGGCTCCAAAAAATCCCGGCAGACCGAGCCATGAATCAGCGCGCCGATCTGGTTGCGATCGATCCCCCCCGCCGCAATCGCCCGCTCCCCGCTGGCAATGCTCATGTCGCTGGGCAACATCTCGGGAGACCAGAAACGCCGTTCTTGAATCCCGGACATCAATTCCAGTCGTCCCTCCGGAAGCCGAAGACGCTGATAGAGGGGTTCGAGCTGCCGCTCGAGCTGGTCGCTGGTGATCACTTCTTGCGGCAAGGTATATCCGCAGGATTCCAGGCAGACTTGATGGTAACGCATGGAGGAGTCATCCAGCACAAAAAATGGGTAAGAAAGGGGCATCCGGGGGACACCCGGCTCGATCGGGGCCGGGTTTCGCCTCTTGATCAGGGCTTGCGAAACTGCACCCTCCAGACATCGGTGCCGTGCAAGCGTACGCGGCGTTCGAAATGGGTGCGAAAATCCATGTCCGATTCGGCCGGTTGTTCGGGGACGTGGAAGGGTCCTTGCAGGTTGGTAGCCGCGGCGATATCGGCCAGGGCCGTCTGATGATACTCGTGAACATCGGTCCAGAAATGCAGCAGGCCGTGGTCTGCCAGCACACGTTCGACTTGGTGGAGGAAGGGGGGCTGCAGGATCCGACGTCGCCGATGTCGTTTTTTCCACCAGGGGTCGGGGAAATAGACGTGGACGGCGGCGGCGGAGGCCGGGGGCAGCCGCTGAAAAAAATCGCCCGCATCGCCGAGTACCACCAGCGCGTTGGGGCGTTGCAGCCGAGCGAGGCGGGCGGCGGCGAACCGCGCGTACTTGCGAGAGATCTCGCAGCCGATGAAATTCCGCGTGGGACATTGTCCGGACGCCGTGGCCAGAAACAGCCCCTTGCCCGAACCGACTTCCAATTCCAGCGGTCCGGCCACCCGGCACAACGCCTGCAGCATCAGCGGCTGGGGCAATTCCTCCACGTGCTTCAGATGCTGGGATAAATCCAACGCCGGGTCGATCCGGCGGAGTGCTCGTCGGCCCATCGTGCTCTCGATTTACGTCTGCCGTTGCGAAAGCGCCTCGACCGGAATCGGGATCCCCTTGATCACGCCCTCGACGACCACGTTATTCCGCACCACCCCTTGAAAACGGCTGACGATCATCCGCCCCGGCCGGGCCTTGGTCAACCGACTGATGAACACCAGCCGATCCCCGGGGACCACCGGATCGCGGAACCGCACGTCCTCCAAGCCGCCGAAACCCACCATCGCGGCTCCTAGCAAATTGTGCTTCTGCACGAAATAGCTGCACATCTGGGCGGCGCCTTCCAACATGATCACGCCGGGCATCAGGGGCAAACCCGGCATGTGGCCCCGCACCCAAAACTCGTCGCGGGTGATATCCTTGTACCCCACGCACATCAGGTTTTCCACATCATCGACCACGATGGCCGTCAGCTGCTCCATCTCGAAGCGCTGCGGGTTATACTTGCGGATCGTTTCCAGATCGGCGACGGGATGCTCGAAATCGATCGTCGACAGATCGAACAGCAGTTCTTTGGATGCCATGCGCCAGCTCCTTCCGATTACCGAGAAAACACGAAGTCAGCCCGTTCAGGTACTGACTTTGCGCCGTTTGGCCTTGCGTGCCTTCGCATTGGCCGGCCGTTTGCCATGATTTGCCTTTTTCGGTTTGCGGTGCGGTTTGGACACAGGGAACCCCTTTCAACAGAGCACGTGCATGAACATTCCAAGCTTGGGGGCGAAAAAACCCCCGGCCGAATCGCATACTTTACCAGCGCCGCCGTCTTCTGGAAAGGCATGCTTGACACCCGCTGCCCCATCCGCTAACATTTCGTGAGTCTGTCGGCACACCCCACTTACGTATGTCGGCCCACCTGCCATACGGCCCTAATTGCGGGGCCGCTGGGGAATTTTCTCAAAAAGCGGCAACCGGGTGTTGACGAAACACTCTCGCCCCCGTAAATT
>SLMF01000088.1 GCA_007133715.1 Planctomycetaceae bacterium | reverse complement strand
GGCCAAACAGACTGCGGGCTACCGCCGTTTTTGCTGGTTGCGACGGCTGGGCCCGCCGGGACGCCGCCGCGGTGCGGCCGCAGTGGAATTCGCCGTGGTTGCCCCCGTGTTGCTGATCCTGGTCTTCGGCATGATCGATGTCGGCCGAATGATCATGGTCCAACAATTGATGAACGATGCGGCTCGCGAAGGCGCGCGCACCGCTTCGTTGGGGGGTTCTTCATTCGCGGAAGTGTCGTCACGCGTATCGGCGTTTCTGGATGCCACCAGCGTCGATGCATCTCGGGTTCAGATCGAGGTGCTGCCGATCGATTTGGCGTCCGCCGAGCGGGGGGATTTGGTCACCGTCCGGCTGTCGGTCGCTTTTGCCGACGTCAGTTGGCTGCCCACGCCGCGGGCACTGGGCAACCGCACACTTCTCAGCCACTGTACGATGCGGCACGAATGACTCAGAAGCTCTCGTACCGGATTTCGAGGATCTCGAATTTCAAGGTCCCTTTGGGGACCGGGATCTCCACGCGCTCGCCAACCCGTTTCCCCAACAAGCCCTGTCCGACGGGGCTGGTGATCAGATATCTTCCCGTGTCATAGTCTTCATCACCGGCCCCGACCAGCGTGAATTCTTCGTCGTCGTCGTAGTCCAAATCGCGGACCAACACGGTGGCCCCCAGCCCCACCTGATCGCGTGGCACTTTGTCCGGATCGATAATTGAGGCCCGCGCCAGATCGTTTTTCAGCTTGTTCGCCTTGGCCTGCAATAACCCCAGGGCCTCGCGCTGCGCGTGATACTCGACGTTTTCCTTCAAGTCACCTTCGCTGCGGGCCTCGGCAATGCGTTCGGCGATCTCTGGCATCTCCACATGCTCCATACGATCGACCTCCGCCTTGATGCGGTTATAGGCGTCGCGCGTCATTGGTACGTAATCGGACATCTTGAATCTCCGGAGCTTGGGTCAGCAGTCGAGGAGGCTAGCGAAAGAAACCCGTCTTCCAGGTGGAAGCCGGGTTTGCAAAAAGCCGAGTTTTTCTTTGTATCGCGCCCTAGTCTAGCGGGTGACGGCAGGAAGTTCAAGATGGAAGCCGGTCCTCGGGCAGGTAGAGCACACTTCCGCAACTCTTGCAAAACACGGCCCGCGACAGGAACAGCAGGTTCATCACCTGGGGGGAGAGCAAGGTGTTGCAGTTCCCACAGGTTTCGCCTTCGACCGGAGCCAAGCTGTCCGGGCCATGCGCCCGTACCAGACGCTGATAATCGGATTTGAAGTCAGCGGGCAATGTGCGTTCCATCTCGCGAAGCCCTTCGGCCACCCGCGTCAACTCGCGTTCCAAGAGGGGCCGTTTTTGTTCGACGCGCTCCCGCGTGTCCGCCAGCTCCTGCTGCCGTTGCACCACCAGGGCTTCGGCCGCCTGGATTTGGCCCTGCAGCTGGTCCAATCGCTCCAGTTTTTCGAGGATCTCGTCCTCCAAGACGGCATTGGCCTGTTTCGCTGCAGCGATTTGATTCTTGAATACCCCGAATTCGGTATTCGTCTTGGCGCCGTTCAGCTTCTCTTGCAGTTTCTGGACTTCGGACTCCCGATAACGGAGCTGCGATTGCTGTTCTTCCGACTGCAGCCGCATCTTCTTCCACGTATCCTGGAGTTCACCGAGGTGTTGTTCCGCCAGCTTCGCCGCTTTCTGGCTGGCAGCGACTTGACGCGGACCACTTTCCAAACGGTACTTCAAGTCGGATTGCTGGCGGTGGAAGCGATGTAATTCTCGCAATATTTCGGCGGCAATTTCGGTCATGGGCAACTCCTTCGGTCTGGATGCCGGACCACATCCCCTGGATGCGGCCACAAAAAAAGCCGCTGGATGGACTCCAGCGGCTGGGAAGGGCACAGGTCGAGGCGCTCGCCGTTACGCGGCACCACGCAAAAACCCGGACAATTGCTGGCTGCGGACCGGGTTCTGCAGCTTGCGAACCGCCTTGGCTTCGATCTGCCGTACCCGCTCGCGAGTGACCTTGAAGATCCGGCCCACTTCTTCCAGGGTATATGTATACCCATCGCCAAGGCCGTATCGCAGCCGAATGATCTCTCGCTCGCGGTACGTAAGCGTCTTGAGCAGCGACTCGATTTTCTGGCGTAGGATGCCATTATTGGCATTTCGGACCGGGTTATCGGATTCGGCATCCTCGATCAATTCCCCAAAACAACAGTCTTCACCGTCCCCGACGGGGCGATCCAAGCTGACGGGATGACGGCCGATGTCCAGCACTCGTCTGACCTCGTCCAAATCCAGGCCCGCCCGCAGGGCTAACTCCTCTGTTGTCGGTTCTCGCCGCAGTTCTTGCAAGAGCCTCTTTTGAGTGTTTCGCAGTTTGGAGAGCACGTCGATCATATGCACCGGAATCCGGATGGTCCGCGCCTGATCGGCAATCGCTCGCGTGATGGCTTGACGGATCCACCAAGTGGCGTAGGTTGAGAACTTGAAACCGCGGCGATATTCGAACTTATCCACGGCTCGCATCAGGCCCGTATTGCCTTCCTGGATCAGGTCCAGGAAGCTGAGCCCCCGATTGCGGTACTTCTTGGCGATCGACACGACCAAGCGGAGGTTTCCGCTGGACAGCTGCCGCTTGACCGCCTCGTATTGGTCGTATTGTTGTCGGATCGTGTCGACTCGTTTACGCAGACTACGGGGACTTTCCTGGGTGATCCGCATCAGATCGCGCAGTTCCTGCCGCAGCTCGTCGGCCTGATCTGCCTGTTCGTCCAGGGGATTTCGGCGAATGTGGCGGAGGCGGGTCTGCAGGTAGTCGAGTCGGTTGGCGAAATCGGACAGTTGCTGGACCAGGGGCTGGACGCGACGGGTTCGCAGGCTGAGTTCTTCCACCAACTGCAGGCATTTCCGGCGGCCGCGGATAAAGGATTTCCGCAGTTGGGCCTTCTTCGCGGGCGAAGTGGACAGACGGATCAGCTGCTCGAAGGCTTGGCGATTGTCCTCCAGAATGTGTTCCAACGTCGCCAGATTGTGGGGCATCCGGCACTGGATCTGCGTTTTTGTCAAGCGTTCGGTCAGTGAGACCTTGATCGTTCGATCGAAGGGCAACTCGCCGCGATGGACTTTGCGGAGGGTCTCGACGGTTTTCCGCATGGCGAAATCGCAGGCCAGCACACTGCGGCGGAAGCGTTTCCGTGTGATCTCGATCTTCTTGGCCAGGGCGACTTCCTCGTCGCGTGACAGCAACGGGATTTCAGACATCTGACTCAAGTACATACGGATCGGATCGTCCGTCAATTTAGGCATCTCGGAGGCGGGCAGGGTGGGCTCCTCGTCGATGATCTGGGCAAGTTCCTCGGCCGTAGGCTCCGCCCCGAACTCCTCTTCCGCTTCCTTGGTGGGCGGGCGATCGAACAGCTCAATCCCCTGCTCGTCCAGGGCCAGCAGGAGATTGTCCAGTTTATCCGGACTGAGCTCCTCGTCGGGCAAATAGTCATTGACCTGATCGTAGGTCAAGTAACCTTGGTTTTTTGCGTTGAGTATCAGTTCCTGCAGTTCTTTGTCGAAATGTTCCACGAAAGTCCTCCTGCGCTTTCTTGCGCGATGGGAGACACTTCGCACACCGCAACAATCCCAGGGGGGCCCGGGTCCGCCGATGTCCGCGTGTCCTACCCTTCCTTGGGTCCGGAAATACCTTGCCGAGTTCGCTCTTGAGCGATCAGCATCTGTAGAACGTACAATTCCTCCTGTGCATCCAATCGTTTATCTTGGAGAGCCGCTTCGGTATGTGGGCGGTTCTTCTTCTCCAACGCGTAGTGGTAGTCGGCGATCAGCCGGTTCAGCCGCTGGGTGGCGTCCTCGTCCGCCTCCTCCAACTTGGCATTCGCCCGTTCGTCCAAGGCGACCCAGATGTTTTTCAGGGCCGGGTCTTCCAGTGCGGTCAGCACGTTGCCGAAATCGGGCGAGCGGCCTTCTTCATACACCTGATGCAGGGTGTGGAAGATCTCGCGTGCGGGTGGCGAGTGGAGATGGCCCAATTCGATCCGGGCGATCGCCTCGCCCACATACTCCGGTTGAGCTGCCAGAATCTCCAGTAGCTCGATATCTCGCGGGTGCATCTCCCGCAAACCGATCGCCGGTTCGGGCGATTTTTCCACGGTGTCTTCCCTACGCCGCTTGACCGTCTTCCGCCGCAACTCGCCCAACCGCTGCCGCAATTGGGCGACCGTAACCCCGAATTGCCGGGCCAGTCGGGCCAGCAGCTGATGCTCGCGCAGCCGCGTCTCGCCTAACTGCGATTGCGGGCTGCCTGCCAGGGTGGTCAGGATCTCCTCCAAAGCCTGGTGCGCACGGTGCGTTTCGGCCAACAGATCAATCCCCTGCGTGCAGCTCCGCACCTTGTGCTCCAACGCATCGACCGCCGCGGCCAGATGCTGGCGGAAAATTTCGGGACCCTCGGTCAACAGGAACTCGCAAGGATCCAGTTGGGCGGGCAAGGTCAGGATGCGGAGGTCCAGAGCCTGGCCGACAAACAAACCCAACACCTCGTTCGTCCGTCGCTGACCCGCCTCGTCCCCATCCAAGACCAGGATCACCCGGTCGGCGAATCTTTTCAGCAGCTTCAGGTGTCGGGGTCCCAGGGCCGTACCGCACACGGCGACCACATGATCCAGCCCCATTTGATGGGCCATCATCACATCCGTATAGCCTTCGACCACCACGATTTCGCGGAGGCGTGCCACCTGCTCGCGTGCCAGTTGCAGCCCGTAGAGTTGGTCACTCTTGGCATACAGCCGTGTTTCGGGCGAGTTGATATATTTGGGTGTATCGCTGGCGGCCGGGGGCAAGACACGCCCGCCGAACGCGATCGGCCGACCCTGCACATCGCAGATCGGGAACAGCACCCGGCCACGAAAGCGGTCATAATGCCGCCCGCTCTTCTCCGAACGGCCGCAGACGCCCGCTGCCGCCATGACCTGCGGCGAGAACGACGTATGCCCCGCCCGATCGAGCAACCAAGTCCATTCGTCTGGCGAGAAACCCACCCCGAATTTGGCAATCGTCTCGGCCGTCAAGCCGCGTTGTTCCAGGTACAGCCGTGCGGGTTCGGCAGCCGCATCCTGCAACAGGCAGCGGTGAAACTGGTCTTGAGCCCACTGCACCGCTCGATATAAGGTGGCCTTGTCCTCCGGGCTGCCCGGTGAAACCGGAGCCTGCGGCGCGGTCGGCAACGCGATCCCCACCCGATCGGCCAGCAACTGCAAGGCTTCCCGGAAATCGACCCCCTCGCGCTTCATCACGAAACTGAACACGTCCCCGCCGATATCGCATACCCAGCACTTCCAGCTCTGGCGTCGGGGGTTCACCTGGAGACTCGGACGGGTGTCGTTGTGCCACGGACAATGGGTCACATAACCACTGCCTTGCCGGCGCAGCTGTAGCTGAGAACCGATCAGCTCGACGATATCGGTCGCCTCGCGAATCCGGTCTTTTACATCGTGATCGTGGTGCGCTGCGAAGGACACGGGATGCATCCTGTGGCTGCTCGAGCGGCGCAGCATTGCGCCGGACACGGGGCCGGAGTGTCGCTTCCCTGATATCTCCTCCTTGCCGCCAGGTTCTGGGTCAACCCGCGGTGAAGTGCTATCCGTAGCACGGACGCGGATTGTAGAGATTGGGCGGACGCGGGTCAAGACGAAGTTCCCATGTCCCGCCAAATACTATTTGACCCCCGGCCCAGGTGTCGTAGATATGAGAGGGCGTCCTGGGCGGCCCCCACATAACCGTGGCGGTATCGGATATGCCGACCCCTATGTTCGGTTTTGTCGGGGCGTGTCGGTGCGCACTCGGATGAGGATGGATTTCGAGACGTTTTTGCGGAGGATCCGATCATGTTTCCGGTGTTCTCGCCCGAAGCGTGGACCCAGTTGTGGGAGTTGCTGTGCTTCCTGTCGCTGGCAGCCGTGGCGCTGATCCAGTGGTTTTTGACGCTGCGCTACGCGTAAACCGCCGCGACGGGCTGCTGCGGGGGGGGCTGAAAACCGCGTTCCGCCGCACGCTCTCCACTCTCGAAAAAAGGTAATCAAAACACCCTCAGGATGCGGGGATCAGGAACATGGAGTTCACGGCGCGGGTGATTGCAGGACTGACGGACAACTGGACCGTCTGGATGCTCAGCAGCATTTTGGTGCTGGCGGCGGTGATCGACGGCCGCCAATTGAGGGTCCCGAATTGGTTGACCTTCCCTCTGATCCTCTCGGGCTGGAGCTATCATCTGACAGGTGGCGGCCTGGAAGGGTTGGTGGCCAGTCTCTTGGGCACAGCTGCCGGGCTGGCCCTGCTGCTGCCGGCCTACGCGATCGGTGGGATGGGAGCCGGGGATGTCAAGCTGCTGGCCGGGGTCGGAGCTTGGGTGCATGCCGTACACACACTGGGTGCCTTTGCGATTTCCACCCTCGTGGGCGGTGTGCTGGCTGTGGCCCTGGTCCTGCTGAACAGCCACTGGCGCAAACATTGGGACAGCTTTTGTGTGATCGTCACGGAAATTCTGACCATCCGCGATCCGGAACAACTGTCCCAGCTGGCAGCCCAGCGAAAAAGTTCGATGCTGCTGCTGCCTTACGGTATTCCTTTGATGATCGGAACCATTGCCTACTTTGCTTGGCAAGGCATGTTGCTTTGACCGGTTCCCTGGCTCGGGACCCCGGTTCTCGTGATGCATGCCGATTTAACCAAGTGCATTTCAGCAACCGCAGGGATTTGCACACCCTGCTAGGAGGTACCCGCCATGAGATCGGGAGTCCTGTTGACGTTCGCGCTGGGCTGCGGTCTCGTCGCCGCACTCGGCGTCTTGCAGTACATGCGCGGCCTCTCAAAACCGGAGACGGTCGAGTATCTGGGAGTGGTCGTGGCTCGCGAACAGATCGATATCAATACGGCCTTGGGTCCGGAGAATCTGGAGTTGGTCGAATGGCCGCGGGCTCGGGTGCCTGCCGGTGCGGTCACGGATCTGAACCAGTTGGACGACCGTTACGCGCGCATCCGTCTTTACCCGGGCGAGGTGATCTTGCCGGGCAAAGTGATGGATTCGCAGGATGCCAGCGGTTCGGTGCGGGTGCCGCGGGGCTATCGCGTGATCTCCGTCCGCTCGGACGCCCAGACGGCCGTCTCGAATCTGTTGGAACCGGGCGACTTGGTGGATGTGATCGCCGTGCTGGGTTCCCGCTCGCGAAATACGGGTTTCGCCCGCACGATCATGACCGCGGTGCGTGTGTTCGCGGTCAATCGGGAGATGTCACGCAGCCCGGACGGCAGCGACCGTGGCGAGAACGTCCGTACGGTTTCCTTATTGGTCACGCCGGAGCAGGCGGAAGATCTGATGATGGCCAGCGAATTGGGCGAGGTCCGTTTGGCCTTGCGAGGCCCGGAAGACGACGTTCGTGGTCCGCCCTATGTCAGTTCGTTGGCGGACCTGCTGGGCAATCGCCAGCTGGCGCGAACCACGCCTGACGAGGACATCGAGATCGATCTGACCGAGGGTCCGGCGGTTCCCGCCGGGCCCTTGACGGATGTCGACTCGCAGCAGGAGCACGCTCCGAGCCCAACAGCAGGCGAAACGGCCGCCGCACCGGCGTGGACCATGCTGCTGCTCACACCGCAGCGCGAGCAACGCTTCCTCTGGCGGGAGTCGAGCAGTGCCCCGGAGGCGACGTCGGCCGAACCGGCGGCCGCTTCTCGGCGTCGCCCGACGGACGATCAGGGGGAGCAGGTGGAAGCGGAAGACGTACCGGATTTTGCGCGGCGAGTTCCCCCGTGGCCGCCGGCGCCCCTGCATTGAGTCTATTCTGGTCATTGGTAGAATTCGGGGCAAATGCGAGCCGTTCGGCATCGTCGCTGAACGACGAAATAAGGCTTTGGGATGGCTCCCCAGCTCGTCGGAAAACGGGTTCCTTTTCGTATCGAGGGCGTCGCGTCAAAATAAGCGTCTTCGCGGCACGAGTTTGGTTCCATCAAAATACTCATGGCCGGGTGCTTATTCGACGAGCCGCTTTCCACGTCGCATGGAACGACTGCGACGGTGGTCCGCGCCCTGGATTGGTCGGGTCGGAACCGAGACCGCCGCGACGAAGGCGACTGTAATTTCTTCGCAGATGCTAAGGGGCCCTAACAAAACTGGGCTGGGAGACCTTCGGTCGGCGGTTTCGGCGGGGTCAGAGACCCGCGCCGAGCAGTTTTGT
>SLMF01000144.1 GCA_007133715.1 Planctomycetaceae bacterium | reverse complement strand
TGATCGGCGGACTGGCCCTGTTCCACGGTTGCATCGCCGAAATGGACACCGGTGAAGGCAAGACGCTGACCGCAACCTTGCCCATGTACATCAACGCGTTGAGCGGAAAAGGGTCGCATCTGGCCACGGTGAACGACTATCTGGCCGCCCGCGACGCCGAAACGATGGCACCCGTCTACTCGTTGTTGGGGATGACGGTCGGGGTGATTCAGACCCAAGACCAGCAGGACCAGCGGCGCCAAGCCTACGGGTGTGATCTCACCTACGGCACGGCAAAAGAGTTCGGATTCGATTTTCTCCGCGACCGCCTGCTGCTCCGCCGCATGGGCCGGCAGGAGACCGATTTCCTGGGCGAAGGCAGCGACGAGCGCTGGGAAACCGGTGGCGAGCAACCCGTGCAGCGCGGTTCCCATTTCGCGCTGGTCGACGAGGCCGACAGTGTCCTGATCGACGAGGCCCGTACGCCGCTGATCATCGGCTCGCTGGGGGAAAAGGCCCGCGAGCAGGTCGTGGCTACTTACCAATGGGCGGCGGAGCACGCCGCCTCGTTCGAAGAGGATCTCGATTACGAATACGATCACGATGACCGCAAAGTCGAATTGACCGCCGCGGGACGGCAGCGAGTCCGTTCGTTGCCCCATCCGGATATCATGCGATCGGTCGGTCTGATCGATCTGTACCAGTATTCCGAGCGAGCGATCAAGGTCCATCGGGACTACCATCTGGATCGGCAGTACGTGGTGCGCGATGGCGAAATCGTGATCGTGGACGAATTCACCGGACGATTGGCCGAGGGGCGCAAGTGGCGGGACGGGATCCACCAAGCGATCGAGGCCAAAGAGGATGTGGAAGTCACGGTACCCACCGGCCAGGCGGCCCGCATCACCATCCAAGACCTCTTTCTGAGGTACCGACATTTAGCCGGAATGACCGGTACGGCACGCAGCTCCGCTCGGGAATTTCGAAAAATCTACAAAATGAGGGTGGTGCCTATTCCCACAAATCGGCCCGTGCTACGCAAACGCCTACCCGCCCGCATCTTCGGGACCAGCGAAACGAAATGGAACGCGATTGCCGACGAGATTGTCCAGTTGCACGCTCAAGGGCGCCCCGTGTTGATCGGTACCCGCTCGATCGATAAATCCGAACATCTTTCCGAGCTGCTTTCGCGGCGTTCGATCGCGCATCAGGTTTTGAATGCCAACGAGATCGCCAAGGAAGCCCAGATTGTCGCCCAGGCGGGTCAGCAAGGTCGGGTCACGGTGGCCACCAATATGGCCGGTCGAGGAACGGATATCAAGCTTGGGGAAGGCGTAGCTGAACTGGGGGGACTGCATGTGATTGTGACCGAAATGCACGATGCGGCGCGGATCGACCGCCAGTTGATGGGACGGTGTGGCCGCCAGGGAGATCCTGGCAGTACGCGGTTTTTTCTGTCCTTGGAAGACGAGATCCTGCGTTCCGGTTTCGGTCCCAAGTGGGCGGACAGTTACGAGGCCCTGGGAGCTCGCACCGACGGACCGATCGAACGTTTTACCCGCACCTTTCGCCGGGCCCAGAAAAAGGTGGAACGGCGGCATTTCCGCGATCGTTCGGTCCTGCTGCATCACGAAAAACAGCGAAAGAAAATGCAACGTGAAATGGGCCAGGATCCGTATCTGGACACCCCCGATTGATGCCTGAAGAGGGCGATTCGATTGCCTTCCCAACGAGAACGCCTAGAATTCTGGGCGATCGGGGTGGGTTGAACATGACTTTTCGTCCAGACAGAAAATTTTTGCTCGAGGAATCCTTCAATCACTTACGGCAAGCTCTCGATATATCTTTCGCAGGCACTGCAGACTGAACTCCCGATTTCCAAGGTGGCGTGCACATGTCGACCGAACCTACCGTGAACGCGGATACAATTGAGCAGACCAAGCAGCAGATCCGCGGACTGGTCAGCGAGATTGCCCAGTTATCCAAGAGTGAATTGGAGGCGGAGGAGTATTACCCGGCGTTCTTGCAGAAGATCGTGGCGGCGCTGGCGGCGATCGGGGGGGCCATCTGGGTCGTCCGCGATGGGCGACGTCTGGATCTGGCTTATCAGATCAAGATGAGCGAAACCCTGTTGGACACCGGGTCGGAAGATGCCCGGCGGCATTTTGGGTTGCTTAGCCAGATTGCGGCGACGGGAGAAGCTCATCTGGTACCACCGCAATCCGGGGGCGGCGACGAGCAAGCCATCGGGAATCCCACGCGTTTCCTGCTGGTGCTGGTCCCGCTGCGGACGGACAATCAGATTGCGGGCGTGGTCGAGATCTTCCAGCGAGCCGATGCGCAACCGGTCACCCAGCGCGGGTACTTGAAGTTCGTGATGCAGATGTGCGAACTGGCGGGTGAGTGGTTGAAGACCCGCAAATTGCGGCAGATCAGCGATCGCCATTCCCTGTGGGCTCAAGCGGATCACTTTGCCCGGCTGGTGCATGAGAACCTGGACCTGCGTGAAACGGCTTATGCGGTTGTCAATGAAGGGCGGCGGATCATCGGTTGCGACCGGGTCAGCGTGGGGGTGATGCACGGGCGGAAGTGCAAGATCGAATCGGTCAGTGGCCAGGACACGATCGAAAACCGCTCGAATATCGTGCACTACCTGGGCGAACTGGCCACCCGCGTGGTGGCGACCGGGGAATCGCTGTGGTACGACGGTTCGACCGAGGACCTGCCGCCGCAGGTGGAAGAGACACTGCAGGAGTACATCGACGAATCCCACACGCGGATGCTGGCCATGCTGCCCTTGCGCCGGCCCAAACGGGCGGGCGAGGTGCGGGAGACGGTGACGGGCGAGGCGGATGAAGAAAGCAATCTGGCCAACGAGATTGTGGGCGTGCTGGTGGTCGAACAGATCGAAAGCGATCTGCCGGAGCTGGTCCTCCGCTCGCGCACCGATCTGGTTTACGAGCATTCCGCCCGGGCCATCACCAACGCGATCGATGTCAACCGGATCTTCCTGATGCCCCTCTGGCGGACGATCGGCAAGTCGCGGTGGCTGGTCAGCGCGCGCAACCTGCCCAAGACCGTGGCCGCCTGCCTGGTGCTGTTTGCCGTCCTGTTCACCCTGATTTTCGTCAGGAAGGATTTCAACATCCAGGGCAAGGGGCATTTGTTGCCGGTGGTCAAACAGGACGTCTTCGTGCCGATCACGGGGGACGTGATTCAGGTGTTCGTGCGGGACCAGGACCAAGTGGACGAAAGCGATCCGCTGGTTCGCTTACGCAATGCGGACCTGCAGGTCGAGTACCAGGATGTGATCGGCCGGCGGCAGACGGTGCATGAGCGGTTGTCCGCCGTGAACTATGCTCTGCTGCATCAGCGTGGTCTGAGCGAGAGTGAGCGGATCGGCTTGTCCACCGAATCGCGCGAGTTGGAACAGGAGTTCGAGACATTGCGTCAGAAGTACGAGCTGTTGCGGCGGAAACGCGAGATGCTCGAAATCCGGGCCCCGCTCGCCGGGGAAGTCACGATCCCTTGGGATGTCGAGCGGACGCTGGTCGGCCGGCCGGTGGCGATGGGCGAGAAGCTGATGAGTATTGCCGATCTGGACGGCGGCTGGGAAGTCGAATTGGAGATCCGCGAGTCGCGTAGCGGCAAGATCATGGCGGCGCGCACCGATGCCCAGTGGCAGCAACGCTTTCCCGAGGCCGGGTCACGGGTGCGTTACGTGCTGGCCACCGATCCGGAAAACGAGCGGACCGGCGTGCTGAGGGAGGTGAAGCAGGTTGTCGAATTTGACCGGGGGGGGTTGGAGCGGGTGCCGATTGTGCGGATGCGTGTGGAGATTGAACAGGATTTGACGAACCCCCACCCGGGGGCGACGGTGACTGCGAAAATCTATTGCGGGCGGCGGGCCATCGGCTACGTCTGGTTCCACGAAGCCTGGGAATGGCTCCGCTCGAATGTCCTTTTTCGATTGAGCTGATGGGAACAGGGAGCAGATAACGATGGCGAGCTTTGCGATCTTTTTGGCGTCGGTGGCCTTGGTAGGGCAAGCGGGCCGCACGCCGTCTGCGGAGCGTCCTTCCGAAGCGCATCTGCCGCACTGCGTGATCTCGATGATTGACCACGTGGATCTGCCGGCCGAGGAGGAGGGGATCCTGCGCGAGTTGATGGCGAAGGAAGGGATGGAAGTCCGTGAGGGCCAGGTGCTGGGCCAATTGGATCTGACCAATACACTGGTGCGGATGAAGGCGGCCGAGGCGCGGTTGGCCGTGGCCAAGGAGAAGGCCACCAACGACGCGAATCTGAAGGTCGCCCGCAAGCTGATCGAATTGAGTCGCGCCGAATACGAAGAGTCGCTGGCCATCAATCGCCGCAGCGGGGGGACGATCCCCGAAACCCAATTGCGACGCCAGCGGGTGACGATGGAGAAAGCCGAATTGGATGCCGAGGCAGCGGAGATGGAGTTCCGCATCGCGGGGCTAGAGTTGAGCGAAGCCGAGGCGTCGGTCGAGGCGGTGGAGAACGAACTCGAACGTCGCGAACTCAAAGCTCCCTTCGACGGAGTGGTGTTGACGTTGTACCGGCAGCGCAGTGAATGGGTCCGCCCGGGGGAGCCGATTCTCCGCGTGGTCCGCATGGATCGTCTGCGGGTCGAGGCTTTTCTGCCATCCGATCGCTACGCCCCGGAGGAAATCGACGGGGCGAACGCCGAGATCCGCGTGCCGCTGGTCGGCGGCCAGCAGCGGACGCTGGCAGCACAAGTCGATTATGTCAGCCCGATTGTCGAGGCCAGCGGCAACTTTCGGATCTGGGCCGAGGTGGATAACCCGCCCGGGCCGGGTGGGTACCGCTGGCTGCTGCGGCCCGGTGCCGAAGCCGAGATGATCATTTCCCTGAAACCCACCCAAGTCGCCGCACGACCGGAGAACTGAACGCCCCAGTTCGAACGCGGGCACCCGCACACAGCCTGGATACCGGAGTACAAAACGTCCCATGGCAACCCTGGCCGACAGCCTTGTCAGCAGTACCTCACGACGCTTGACCCTGCGCGTCCGGCCCGATTTGACCGCGCGGCGGCAAAGCTATCATGGCGAATTGTACTGGGTGGTCAAGGAACCGGTCGGCCTGAATTACTTCCGCTTCCACGAAGAAGAATATGCCATCCTGCAGATGCTGGACGGTAATATCAGCTTGGAAGAAATCAAAGAACGGTTCGAGGACGAGTTTGCTCCGCAAAAAATTACCTACTCGGACCTGCAGCAGTTCGTCGGGATGCTGCACCGCAGTGGGCTGGTCATCTCCGATTCGGCCGGTCAGGGAAAACAGTTGCGGAAACGTCGCGACGAGAAAAAACGCAAAGAGCTGCTGGGCAAACTTTCCAATATCTTTGCCATCCGCTTCCGCGGCGTCGATCCGGAACGCTTCCTCAACTGGTTGTACCGCTATACCCGCTGGGCGTTCCACCCGATCTGCGTGTTCCTGTGCCTGGCTTTGGCCATCAGCGCCCTGATGCTGGTGATCGTCCAGTTCGACGTCTTCCGCTCGCGGTTGCCCTCGTTCCACGAGTTCTTTGGCCGGGGCAACTGGTTCTATCTGACCCTGACCCTGGCGGTGGTCAAAATCCTGCACGAGTTAGGGCACGGGCTGGCCTGCAAACACTTTGGCGGGGAATGCCACGAAATCGGGGTGATGATCCTGGTCTTCACCCCCTGTCTGTACTGTAATGTGTCGGATTCGTGGATGTTGCCCAGCAAATGGCGACGGGCGATGATCGGGGCGGCAGGCATGTACGTGGAAATGGTCATCGCCTCCCTGGCGACGTTCATCTGGTGGTTCAGCGACACCGCCAGTCTGGAGAACCAACTGGCGCTCAGTGTGATGTTCATCTGTTCGGTCAGCACGTTGGTGTTCAATGGGAACCCGTTGCTGCGATTCGACGGCTACTACATCATGATGGATCTGACCGAGATCCCCAACTTGCGGCAGAAGTCGACGGAAGTGCTGAAGCGTTACATGGTCGATTTGTGTTTGGGATTGGAACAGCCGGACAATCCGTTCCTGCCGCAGAAGAATCGGTTCCTGTTCGGTCTGTATACGGTGGCCGCCGTCATCTACCGCTGGATCGTGGTCTTGTCGATCTGCTGGTTTTTGATGAAGGTGTTGGAGCCGTATGGATTGCGGGCGGTCGGCGTCTTGATCGCGGCGGCAGGTTTCTTCGGGCTCGTGGTCCAACCGCTGTACCAATTGGGCAAGTTCTTTTATATGCCTGGGAGGATGCACAAAGTGAAACGGCATCGTTTGGCGGCCTCGTTGGCCGTTGTCGGCATCCTGATCGGTCTGGTGCTCTTCGTACCGCTGCCGTACCACGTCAAGAGCACCTTCGAGATCAGTCCCCGCAATGCGGCTTCGATCTACGTGGACGTACCGGGCCAGTTGCAGACGATCTATGTCCGCAACGGGGACGTGGTCGAGCCGGGACAACCGCTGGTCGGCCTGGAAAATCTGGACTTGGCCTTGCAGGTCGTCCGCCTGCAGGGACGTGCTCGCACGCTGGAGACACGGCTTCAAGGCTTGGCCAGACGCGCTTTTCTGGACGAAACCGCGGGGATGCGGATCAAGGAGACGCGGGAAAGTCTGAGCATGATTCGCGAACAGCTGGAAGAGAAGCAGCAGGAGCTGGATCGGCTGCTGATCAGCGCGCCGCCGGAGCGGGGCGGCACGGTCATGGCGGTGGCTGCCAAGCCGCTTTCCGAGGACCGCCGCCGCCTGCCCGGCTGGTCCGGATCACCGCTAGACCCCAAAAACCGCGGCGCCACCTTCCAGCAGAGTGAACTGATCTGCCGCATCGGCGATCCCGACGATCTGGAAGCACTTTTGGTCATCGATCAGGCCGACATCGAACTGGTCGTCCAGGCCCTGGCCGGCGGCGAGCAGCCCGAAGCGGTGCTGCTGCTGGATGCCCATCCGCACCGCACGATCACCAGTCGTGTCATCGGCGTGGCGACGACCGAGTTGCAGGTGGCTCCCTTGAACCTCTCGCGGCAGGCGGGGGGACAGATGAGTACCGAAACCGACCCCGTGACGGGCGAACAACGACCGCTCAGTCCCTCGTACCATGCCCGCGTTCCGCTGGACGATCTCGAAGAGTTGGCCGAATTGAAGGGGCTCTTGAAGGAAGGTCAGCAAGGGGCCGCCAAGATCTCGGTCCGCTGGCAATCGCTCGGCCGCCGACTCTACCGCTACATCGCCCGCACGTTCCACTTCGAATTCTAGGGTTTCTCAGTTTATTTCCGGCAGGTACCCCCCCTCATCGTGCACAAATGATTCTGTTAGGATACACCCCGCGATAGCCGCGCCGCAGCGCGACTGCCCGGGTAGCCCGATCGTCTTGGTCGGCGAATTGACAGGTGTCATCCGCTTGGAGGCACCTATCGCGTTTTTTTTCACGCAAGAAAGATGGAGAGACTGATGGCAAACGAAGAACAGCAAGCCGCCGAACAAACCGGTAACGAAGCCCCGCAGGCCGCGAGCCAGCCGGAAGCGGCGGTCACCCCGCCTCAGCAGGCGGCCCCCCCGCCACAACAGCAGCAACTGCAGGTCGACGACAGCGTCTTGACCGCCAGCTATGCCAACTTCTGCCGAGTGACCGGATCGCCGGAAGAGTTGATCATCGACTTCGGCCTGAACCCCCAGCCCGTGGGTATGCCCACCAATCCGATCAAGGTCACGCAGCGGATCATCGTGAACTTCTTCACGGCCAAACGCCTGCTGCACGCCTTGGGAATGTCTGTTCAGCGTCACGAAGCGGTGTTTGGAGTTCTGGAGACGGATATCAACAAACGGCTGCGTACGCACCAGCAGAAGTAGCTTGACGCGGTGGCGAGGAGGCTTTGCGAGGCATCGCGTCCCCTCCGCCGATCGCGACAATGCACGCGAGAATCGACCGGCTGCGCTCGCCACCCATTTCGGCGACGCAGCCGGTTGGCGTTGATTCACCCCTCCCGACAAGGGAAATTCCGACCCGGCTGCCCGCGTTGCCCGCGGAAACGGCCGGCGCGAGAATCGCGGACCACCCCGCGGTCACGATCCGACTCCGGCAGGGCCGCCCAAGAACTCCGCTGTCCTCGCGCGGCGGTTCGCGTGATCCGAATTGGGGACTGCCCCTCTTGCCTGCGGTGCCATAATTCCGCAGAATCGATACGAAAGCTGGCATGCCCAGCAACGAACCGATGTCCCAGAATCTAACCGAGGCGACCGGG
>SLMF01000041.1 GCA_007133715.1 Planctomycetaceae bacterium | reverse complement strand
GAAACCACGGATCGCCGTGGTCGCCGCTGCTGGGTGCTGACGTTGCAGACGCGGGAACAGCATATCCGGCGGGACAAAGCGACCAGCAACATCTGCACCAACCAGGGTCTGATCGCGCTGCGGGCGGCGATCTACCTGGCTTTGATGGGACCGCACGGATTGCGGGAAACGGCCGAGTTATGTCTGCAAAAGGCCCGCTATGCGCAAGAGAAGCTGACCGCGGGCTCACGATTCCGTTTGGCCTACCCGCACCCCACCTTCAAGGAATTCGTTGTTCGCGATACGCAATCCCAGGTCGCGGAACTGCTGAGCGAGGCACGAAGACAAGGCTGGCTGGCGGGGATTCCGCTGGAACGCTGGTACCCCGAGTTGCACGACTGCTTTCTGGTAGCGGTCACCGAAAAACGAACCTGCGACCAGATCGACGGCTGGGCGCGTTGTCTGAACCGGGTTTGAGATGACGTCTTTATGGATGTGGTCGACCGGCATGCTGGATGCGAAACGCCCCGAGGGACTGCGATGAAAAACCGAAATGAACCGCTGTTGATTTTCGAGCGTTCTCGTGCGGGCCGGCGGGCGACACGGATGCCTCCGGCCGATGTGCCGGTCCGACCGGTCGAGGAGCTTCTTCCTGCGGACAGTCTGGCGGTCGAACCGCCGCCGCTGCCCGAGCTGGCGGAACCGGATGTCGTCCGCCACTTCACGAATCTTTCCACACAAAACATGGCGGTCGACACGCACTTCTATCCGCTGGGCTCGTGTACGATGAAGTACAATCCGAAGCGGAATGAACGCATGGCCGCGCTGCCCGGTCTGGCCGATCTGCACCCGTACCAGCCCGAGGACTCGCTCCAGGGCCTGCTGCATCTCCTCTATGAACTCCAGCAGATGCTGGCCGAAATCTCGGGGCTGCCCGGCGTCACCTTGCAGCCGGCGGCCGGAGCCCATGGCGAGCTGACAGCCCTGATGATCGCCGCCGCCCACTTTCGGCGACTCGGCCAGCAGCGAACGCAAGTGCTCACGCCCGATACGTCGCACGGTACCAACCCGGCCAGCGCCCGCATGGCCGGGTTCCAGACCGTGACCCTGCAGAGCACCCCGGAAGGCTACGTGGACCTGGACGACCTGAACGCCAAACTAAGCGATCAGGTCGCCGTGCTGATGGTTACCAACCCCAATACGTTGGGTTTGTTCGATCAGCAGATCCGTGAAGTATCGGAGCGTGTCCATGCCCACGGCGGCTTGATCTATTTGGACGGCGCCAATATGAACGCCATCCTCGGGGTCGCTCGTCCAGGAGATTTCGGGGCGGACATGATGCACTTCAACCCACACAAGACGTTCAGTAGCCCCCATGGCGGTGGGGGACCCGGTGCCGGACCCGTGTGTGTCAGCCAAGCCTTGGAAGCCTATCTGCCGAACCCGCTGGTCGGGCGGTTCGATTCAAAATACTGCTTGTTGGAAGATCGGCCCCACTCGATCGGGCGAGTCCGAAGCTTCTTCGGTAATGTCGGCGTGCTGATCCGGGCCTACTGCTACCTCCGCACGCACGGGCCCGAGGGCCTGCGGCGCGTTTCAGAAAACGCCGTGTTGAACGCGAACTACCTGCTCAGCTTGGTAAAACACTTTTTGGTCGTCCCGCACGGTGATCGGTGTCTGCACGAATTCGTCGCCTCGGCTGCCGAGGTGAAAAAGTCGCGGAAGATCCGCGCCATGGATCTGGCCAAACGACTGCTGGATTACGGCTTCCATGCTCCCACCGTCTATTTCCCGCTGACGGTTCCGGAGGCGATCATGATCGAACCGACCGAAACCGAGAGCAAGGAAACGCTGGACGCCTTTGCGGAGACGTTGTTTCGTATTCTGGAAGAGCCGTGGGACCGTCTGCAGGAAGCACCGCTTACCACCCCGATTAGCCGTCCGGACGAAGTCCAGGCGGCCCGGAAACCCAAATTGCGATGGAACTCCGCTTGATCATCGACGTCCCCGCGACAGGGGCCTGGAATATGAGTCTGGACGAGGCGCTGCTGGACCAAGTGAGCGCGGACGGGCAGGCGGGCTGCTTGCGATTCTACTTTTGGAGTCAACCTACACTCTCTTTGGGTTATTTCCAGTCCCATTCATCCCGGGTTCAACACCGTTTCAGTCAAGCGTGTCCGCTGGTGCGTCGTTCAACAGGGGGGGGAGCCATCGTCCATGCGGAGGAACTGACGTACAGTCTGGTGCTACCGGTGCGACAAGCTACCCAAGTGACAAGTTTGTATGGGATTTGCCATGAAACCTTGATTTCCGAGCTATCCACGCGTGGCATTGGTGCGAGCCGTTGGGGGCAGGCCTGCGTCGGATCGCGGGACGGAGAGCCGTTTTTGTGCTTTTTGCGGCGTACGGCGGACGATATTGTATTCGAGCGGCACAAGATTGCTGGCAGTGCCCAACGACGTCGTCGGGGGGCGGTGCTGCAGCATGGCAGTGTTCTTTTGCGCAAGACGAGTCATGCCCCCGAGTTAGCTGGAATCGAGGATCTGTCCGCGGTGCAGATCGACCCCTATGATTTAGCTAGAAGGTGGTCCGCTCGAATTGCGGACTACTTGGGTTGTGGTCTGCGAGTGGGGCGACCCACGCGGGTTGAAATGGAACAAGCCCGGAGGTATCAGAGTCAAAAATTCGGCACTTGTCATTGGACACATCGGCGGTGAGGGTTTCTGCCGGGCTGTTGTGCCCCCAATGCCCCCGGGCCGCGGTTTTTGACGGATGACTCGAACACCGGTATCATGAATTCGCCTCTAGGAGGGCCAACGACGAGTTGGTATAGTTACAAGACACCGGTTGTTTGCTGAGCGCGATGCTGGTAACAAGGGGCATTTGACGAATCCTGGCGAGGAAAGGCAATTCATGAAGATTCGATTCAAGGTCCTGAAGGGTTCGAGTGCGGGAAAAGAGGTGAAGATCCCCGTTCCGGAGTGTGTGATTGGTCGAAGTGGGGATTGTCATTTACGCCCGAAGAGTGATGCCATCAGCCGCCGCCATTGTGTGATACGAGTCGAAGACGGTACGGTTACCTTGACGGATTTTGGCAGCAAGAACGGCACCTACGTCAACGAGCGGCGGGTTGAAGGCCACATGGTCATCAAGAGCGGGGACAAATTACGGATTGGTCCCCTCGCTTTTGAGGTGATGATTGACCACAGTTTGGGTGGCGAGAAGAAGCCGAAAGTAAAAAGCGTCAAGGAAGCGGCGGAGCGGACATTCGAGTCCTCGCGTGATGCAACCAACATCGAAGACGCTGACATCAATGCATGGTTAGAAGAGGCGGACGACATGGCCCGCATGCGGCGTTACGGGGATCCGGAGACGCGGCAATTGAAGTTGGACGAAACCGACCAGCAGACCTTGTCGCAGGAGTCGGAGTCGGGTGAGTCGGCCTCTGGAGACACAGCGGAGCGGGAGGCGGAGCAGACGGCGGCAGCTGACGACAAGGCCGCCAAAGGTAAGAAGAAGCGGTTCGGCAAGCTTCCCCGGCGGGAAGAGGCGGCTCCCAAGGATTCGCGGGAGGCGGCCACGTTCATGCTAAAAAAGTTCTTCAGCAACCGTTGATTCTTTTGGGGTTCTCCGCAAAATTCCTCCGACTTTTCTGTTTTTTCCCCCGGTCGGAAAACCGTGGCAGGGTGCGCCGGGTAATCCTGTATCAGAGAGCCTGAGGAATACACGCGTGCAGCAGGAAATCCCGGAACTGGTCGACCTCGCGCTGGCTGGCGATCAGCAGGCCATGGTGCAACTGGTTGATCGGTTTCGGAACCGTGTGTTCGGACTGTGCTTGCGGATGTTGGGGCAGCGTCAGGATGCCGAAGATGCGGCCCAAGAGAGCTTCATTCGCATGTTGCGCAGCTTGGCCCGATGGGATTCGCGTCGCGAGTTCGAGCCTTGGCTGTTGGCCATCGCCGCCAACCGATGTCGCACCATGTTGGCCCATCGCCACCGGCGCCTCCCCCAAGCCATGCTGCACGAGGATCTCCTGGAAGACAGATCGCCAAACTGGCAGGATGCTGAACAGCTCGAGGAAGAGGTATATCGCGCTTTGGAGCAAATCCGCGCGGAGGATCGTCAAGCGTTTTTGTTGTTTCACGAGCAGGGATTGGCCTATACCCAGATCGCTTCGATTCTGGGCCGGCCGGTGGGCACGGTGAAGACCTGGATCCACCGAGCCCGTCGCGAGTTGGTCGCCCATTTGGTGGAACGGGAAGTCGTCACGAGTAAGCCCTATGAACTGCGACGAGTTTGAAGACCGCATCCATCAGTTGCTGGATCGCAGAGCGAACTTGGCAACCGATTCTGATCTGCGTCGTCATGCCCGACAATGTGCGGGGTGCCGGTCGGTTCACCAAGGGTACCTGCGTTTGTTCGAGGGGCTGAATCGACGGGAACTCCCCTCGCTGGATGCGAGCTTTAGCGAGCGGGTGGTTCAATCAGCCCAGTCGCAACCCGTTCGCACGCGGGACTCGCTCACCGCTTGGCGTTCTCGCCGTGTCCTCGCAGCCTGCTCGGCGGTCGCCTTGGCGCTGCTGGTGGCATGGGTACTGCCTGCCCGCTTTTATATCCAGGAGGGGGGTGTTTCGGAATTATCGCGGCTTGGTCCTTCCGAGACCGAGATAATCGAAGCAGCGGAAGCGAGCTTGGCCGAGTCACCCGTGCCCCCCACGATCGAACTGTATCTGCCGTGGCCTGCCCAGGATCCGGAGTGGGTTCTGTTCTGGGATCGCTTCTCTGATCGCATGGCAGGCGAAACCGTGGAATCGTGGGAAGTTCTTGCGGGCGGCCTTCGCCCGCTGGCGGTATCGCTCGTCAGTGCCTGGAGCGGTTTTCGGGACACTTGGCCGTGGGGACGTGCCTCGGATTCCTCCGGTTCGTCCCCGGAACGTAGTTCGGAGCCGCATTTTCCCGCAGCCTGAGCGCGTTTCGAAACACCCCTCGATCAATCCTGCAATCGCCAGCTCGATTTGCCGTGCGCGAGCGATCGAACCGGTAATTTCGACAAACACCGCACGACCGGGGAGGGGGTTTTGGAAAATCAGCTCAAAATCCCCAGTTTTCCTGTTCCTTACAGACCACCGTGCTACGTTCGTATATTCGGCAATCATGACGGTCTCCGTATGATCGCCATGATCGGCAGTGATTCCCCCCAATCATCGTCAATTTCGCTTCCTGGGAGGCAGGATTCGTGACCCAAACCACGAGAAAAATTCAAGGAACTCGGGTGGTTCGCCGGCGGTCCGAACCCCGAAACCGCTCGACCGGCCCGGAGCATCACCGCACCGATGGTCCGGCCGAGCTACCGAGCGGCAGCAAACGCTGGGGTCGCCGTCGCCAGATCGATCCGACCACCTGCGAACGCGAGTACACGTCCGAGGAGATCGAGTTCATGCAGGCGTTGGATGCTTACAAGCGCCGAAGTGGGCGGATGTTCCCCACCTGCAGTGAGATTCTCGAAGTGTTTCGCAATTTGGGCTATCGACGCGTGGAGCCCGAAGGTGCTGTCACTGCCAGCAGTTAGGCCCTGAACGAGGGGATAGCGGCTGGAAAACGGGTGTTTTGGTCTTGTCTGTCAAGTCGCGTGTCAGTAAGCTCCGCACGCGTTTCGAGTTGCCCTCGGGCCTCGGGAGATGGAACTCGAATCCGAACTGCCTTGCCAGGGAAGGCCTCTTTGCTGTGAGCCCCTTACAATCGAAGCTTCGGGAATTCGGGATTGCCCGCTTGCTGGCCTGCCTGTGGATCGCCGCGGGCGGTTGCAAGATGGCGGCCGATGGTCACAATCTTCAGGGGGTTCGTCTCTACGAGCAGGGCCAGTATGACACGGCTCTTCAGACGTTTCAAAAAGCCATTTCGAGCGATCCTGAGAACGCCGACGCCTACTACAATATGGCTGCAACCATACACCGTGTCGGTGTGGCTCGACAGGATGAGAATCTTCAGAGTCAAGCGGAATCGTTATACAATCGGTGCCTGGACCTGGATGGCAGCCATACCGACGCCTACCGTGGGTTGGCTGTGTTGCTGGCCGAGACCGGACGCTCGGATCGGGCTTTCAGTCTTTTGAAGAATTGGGCGTTGCGCGAGCCCCGCAATTCGGAACCGCGGATCGAACTGGCTCGCCTCTACGAAGAGTATGGCGAGGCGGACACTGCCAAGATTCACTTGACCGAAGCGTTGCAGATCAATCAGCACAATGCCCGCGCCTGGAACGCCTTGGGGCGGCTCCGCGAACAATCGGGAGATTATGCGCAGGCCCTGGCGAATTATCAGCAGTCCTACCAATTGAACCATTTCCAACCGGCGGTCGCCGAGCGAATTGCATCGCTCAACCGTTCGTTGCATCAGACGAACGCCCCCTCCCCCGGGTCGGACGCTCGCACCGTGACCTCGCCACTGGGGGTCAACCGCTAGACCACGGTTTTTCCCTCGCCCGATCTTCTCATCCACGGGCGAGACGCTTACAATCGCTACTTTGCTGGGCGCTCGTGATTGGCCGAACTCCCTATTCGGGTGGTTGTGTCGAGCCCTCCCTACCCTCCTTGTTGAACAAAGAGTATTACCACTATGCCGGAGCGTATTTTCAATTTTTCGGCGGGGCCTGCGGTGCTCCCGCTGCCTGTACTGGAACAAGCCCAGCGTGAACTGCTGGCTTTGCCGGGGGTCGGCGCGTCGGTTCTGGAGATCAGTCATCGCGGGAAACCGTTTCAGAGCATTCTCGAGTCTGCCAAGAGCCGCTTGAAGAGTTTGTTGGGCGTGCCCGATCACTACCGAATCCTGTTTTTGCAGGGGGGGGCACGCCTGCAGTTTTCCATGGTTCCCATGAATCTGATGCCCGGCTCCCAGGCCCCCCCGGATTATGTACTTACTGGCTCGTGGGGTAAGAACGCGGTCAAAGAGGCGGAGAAAGTGGGACCGCTGAACATTGTTTGGGATGGAAAGGACACGAACTACGACCGTCTCCCGTCGCCGGAGGCCTGGCGCCCGACCCCGCAAGCTGCCTATGTCCACATCACCTCGAATGAAACCATTCAGGGGGTTCAGTTCTCCGATGACCCCGACACTGGGGATGTCCCGTTGGTCTGTGACGCTTCGTCGGATATTCTCCACCGACCGCTGAATGTCTCGCGGTACGGTTTGCTGTACGCCTGTGCCCAGAAGAATGCGGGGCCGGCGGGCGTGACGATCGTGATCGTGCGAGAGGATCTGCTCGCGCGCAGCCAGGCTTCGTTGCCGGGTTATCTCAGTTACCAGCTCCACGCGGAGAACAACTCGCTGTGGAACACGCCACCCTCGTTCGGGGTCTACATGGTCGACTTGGTCGCGCGTTGGTTGCAAGAGGATATCGGCGGTTTGGAGAAGATGCACGCCCAGAACCGTGAGCAAGCGAACTCGCTGTACGAGGTACTGGACAACACGAACGGGTTCTATCGGGGCCATGCGCAGCCGAACTGCCGATCGTTGATGAACGTCACCTTCCGTCTGCCGAG
The DNA here is from genome assembly GCA_007133715.1 of Planctomycetaceae bacterium. GTDB lineage: Bacteria > Planctomycetota > Planctomycetia > Pirellulales > Pirellulaceae > SLMF01. The sequence goes on along the minus strand of SLMF01000041.1, from coordinate 735 downwards.
CGAGGAGCTGGAGCAACGTTTTCTGGCGGAAGCCGAGGGTCAGGGTTTGAGTTCTTTGAAGGGTCATCGCAGTGTGGGGGGAATCCGCGCGTCGATCTACAACGCGATGCCGTGGGAGGGTGTGAACGCGCTGCGGGGCTTTATGCAGGATTTTGCCACCCGAAATGCCTGAATTCATGCGGAGAGAGCGAACGGAAGGGAAGGGAGCTGAAATGTCAAGAGTCATCGTGTTGGACAACATCGCCCAAGAGGGGCTGGATTTGCTGCAGGCGACCGAGGGGATCACGTACGAGGTCCGCACCGGATTGAAAGGCGAGGCCCTTCGCGAAGCGTTGACGGAATTTGATGGCGCCATTTTGCGAAGCGGCGTCAAGATTACCGGCGAAGCCTTGCAGGGCAATCGCCGTCTGCGAGCGATCGTGCGAGCCGGGGTTGGCACTGACAATATTGACAAGGTCATGGCCACTCGCCAGGGGATCGTGGTGATGAACACACCCTCGGGCAATACGTTGAGCACGGCCGAGCATACTTTTGCTCTGATGCTGGCTCTTTCGCGGAACATCGCGGCAGCCCATCAGAGTTTGGTCGAGGGTCGTTGGGATCGGAAAGCTTACATGGGCACCCAATTGGCCGACAAGACATTGGGAATTGTCGGTTTGGGAAGAATCGGCAAGGCCGTCGCCCAGCGCGCTTTGGCCTTCGAAATGCGAGTGATTGCTTATGACCCGTTCTTGT
>SLMF01000736.1 GCA_007133715.1 Planctomycetaceae bacterium | reverse complement strand
TGAAGCGGGCCGACGGGCTGTGCTTTCTTCTCACCTTTGCAGCCACCCTGGTGTTCGGCGTCGAACCGGGGGTCCTGGCAGGAATCACCCTGTCGCTGCTGCAGTTCATCTGGCGCAGTGCTCACCCGCACATGGCCGAGTTGGGCTATTTGGCACAGGAAGACGTCTTTCGCAACGTCCGGCGGTTCCCCGACGCCCAACTCTGCCCCCACACGCTGTTGGTGCGGATCGATGCCTCGCTGTACTTCGCCAACGCGAGTTTCGTGGAAAAGCGGCTGCGTGAATGGCTGGCCGAACGCCCCGAGGTCGCTTGGGTGGTCTGCGACATGTCGGGCGTCAACGATATCGATGCCACGGCCATCAGTACCCTCGAACGCCTGATGGCCGACTACCGCGCCCGCGGCGTACGGTTCGCCTTTGCCGGGACCAAAGGTCCGGTTCGCGATCTGATCGTGCGGGCCGGCTGGACGGCTGACGACGGTCCCGTAGCTCAGTATCTGAGTCTGCAGCAGGCGGTCGAGGACATTTGCAGCTCGGGTGCGGAACCGGAATGAGCTTTCGGCCCGCGTGCGGGCCGCGGGGGCGAAACCCGCCACGATCGGCTCGCTTGCCGCAAATCCCCAGCTCGCCCTCTTCTTCCAACACAACCAAGACACCTGAAGGAAAGGGTTCTGGCCCGCTTTCGCGGGGAAATTCGCCACTCGACAAAGTACCCGGTTTTCCAATAAAATTATCGAGATGCAGGCTCGCAATGCGACGAGACGGCATTTCACCAGACGGCTCCCAACCAAACCATGCCCCCCGCCGGGGAATCGATCCGGAGGCACTCATGCCGCGACTGCTTGCCCTGACGCTGATCTTGTTTGCCTGTTCCCTCCCCCCCCGCGGGGCCGCCGAGGAATGGGCCGGTCCTTTGGCGGATTACGTGGCCCTACCCGATGCCAGCTATCAGTGGACCGTGCGACGGACCGGCCAGCTCGGTTCGGCTGACTATGCCGAACTGATCCTGACTTCTCAGACCTGGCGCAAGATCGTCTGGAAGCACCAGATGTTCGTGGTGAAACCCCTTTCGATGCCTGCCGAAACGCGTCATGCTCTACTGTTCATCAGCGGCGGCGCCTGGCGTGACCAGCTTGAGCAGGGTCCGGGCAGCACGCCCGCCGATGCCTCGCGATACGTGATGCTGGCCGAATTGCTTCGCACGCCGATCGTGGTGCTGCTGCACGTGCCGCATCAGCCGATCCTGGGCGGGCGGTACGAAGACGACGCCATCGCCCATACGTTTGTCCAGTATCTGGAGACCAAGGACGCCCGGTGGCCGCTGCTGCTGCCGATGGTCAAGAGCGCGGTGCGAGGCATGGATGCGGCCCAGGAATTCGCCCGTCGCCAATGGGCGTTGGAGCTGGAAACCTTTACCGTCACCGGTGCTTCCAAACGCGGCTGGACGACCTGGTTGACCTCGGCGATCGACTCCCGTGTGATCGGTTTGGCCCCCATGGTGATCGACATCCTGAACATGGGCCCGCAGCTGGCACACCAGGAGGCCGTATGGGGCCAGCCTTCCCGGCAGATCCGCGACTATACCCAGCACGGCCTGCACCGGGAAATGCAGTCTCCACGCGGCCAGTCCCTGCTGGAAATCGTCGATCCGTATGCCTATCGCCAACTGCTCACGCAACCCAAACTGATCGTGCTGGGCACCAACGATCCCTATTGGGCGGTCGACGCGTTGAATTTGTACTGGGACGATCTGGTCGGTGACAACTATATCTTGTACGTGCCGAACAACGCGCACGGGTTGAGCGATCTGGGCCGGGTGTTCGGCAGCCTGAACGCGTTGCATCAGCACGTGTACCGCGGGCAGCCGCTGCCCCGGCTGTCGTGGGAATTCGAGGAGCAGGAGCAAGCGGTGCGATTGAACGTGCAATCCGATCTGCCGGCTCGGCGGATGTTGATCTGGCAAGCCACGGCCGCCAGCCAGGATTTCACGGGCGCACGCTGGCGATCCCAGCGGATGGAGGGCCGCGGCGGGTCGTACACGATCCAGGTCGAACGTCCCGGCGAAGGCTACCTGGCCGTATTTGCCGAGGCTCAATACGACGCGGCGGACGCGCCCTACTACTTCTCGACCAATCTCCGAGTGCTGGCATCCGAATAGGGCGTTTCGCCACGAGCGCTGAACCGTCATTCCGCGGGCGGCTGGTCCTCCGCCACCGCCCCAAGCTGCCTTGTCCCGCGGGCCCGGCGCCCGGGCCGGTTCAGGCCTCGGGGTAGAACAGCCGATACGTCTTGTAGCCGCCGGCCAGATTGCAGGCGGGGAAGCCCCGCTGACTCAAGATCCGCGTCGCCACATAGCCCCGCTGGCCCACCTGGCAAAAGACGGCAAGCGTCCGCCCCGGCGGCAATTCGTCCACACGGTCTCGCAATTCGTCCAGCGGGATCGAGACCGCACCCGGCACACTGCCGCCGGCAAATTCGGCCGCCGTCCGCACGTCCAGCAACAGCGGGCGCGAGGCGGCCGCGGTCGCCATCACCGTTTCCCAGTCGACTTGCGGATGATCGCCGCGAAGCAGCCCGCTGGCCACAAATCCCAGCATGTTGATCGGATCCTTGGCCGAACCGAACTGGGGTGAATAAGCCAGTTCCATCTCTTCCAGATCGTAAACCGTCATGCCCGCCTGGATCGCCACCGCCAGGATGTCGATCCGTTTGTCCACGCCCGAGCCGCCCACCGCCTGGGCCCCCAGGATCCGGCCCGTCTCCGGATCAAATAGCAGCTTTAACGTCAGGGGCTCCGCACCCGGATAGTAACCCGCATGATGCCCGGGATGAATGTAGACCTTGCGCCAGGCACGCCCGTCGCAGCCCAGCATCGCCTCCGTGGCCCCGGTCATCGCCGCCGTCCGCTCGAACACACGGACAATCGCCGTGCCTTGCGTGCCCCGGTAGCCAACATGCCGACCAAAGATGTGATCCGCAGCCAGCCGACCCTGCCGATTGGCCGGGCCAGCCAACGGGATCTGCAGCCTCTGGCCCGTGACTACATGCGGCACCTCGATCGCATCCCCAACCGCATAAATGTCCGGATCGCTGGTCTGCAGGCTCCGGTTGACCCGGATCCCACCGCCGCTGCCGATTTCCAAACCGGCTTCCACCGCCAGCCGGTTGTCCGGCCGCACCCCCACAGCCAATACCACCAATTCGGCTGTCAGACGATCGCCGCTCGTCAAATGCACCGCGATCCCCTCGGCAGCCGGCATCAGTTCGCGCGCCGATTCTCCCAGCCGCACCCGGACCCCGTGCTGGACCAACGTGTCCAGCAGCGGCCTGCTCATCTCGCCATCCAATTGCGGCAGCACTTGGTCCCGCAATTCGACCAGCGTCGTGTCGACTCCCCGCCGCACCAGGTTCTCCACGATCTCCAGACCGATGAATCCGGCCCCCACCACCACCGCGCGCCGCGTGCCCCCGTCCACACAGGCCTTGATCCCGTCCACGTCGGCCAGGTTTCGCAGCGTGCAAACCCCGGCCAGCTCCCGCCCGGGAATCGGCGGACGTACCGGCGCAGCACCGGGCGACAGAATCAACTTGTCATACGTCTCCTCGTACTCACGGCCGGTCGTCAAATCGCGGGCCCGCACCCGCTTGCCCTGCCGATCGATCGCCTCCACCGACGTCCGAACGCGGACATCCAGCCCAAACCGCTGTCGCAAACGCACCGGAGTGGTCACCAACAGCTTCCCGCGGTCGACAATCTCCCCCCCGACGTAGTAGGGTAAACCGCAATTGGCGAACGACACATCCGGTCCCCGCTCGAACAGGATAATCTCCGCGGTTTCCGACAAGCGGCGGGCGCGCGCGGCCGCCGAGGCGCCTCCCGCAACACCCCCTACGATCAGTATCTTCATGCAACGATGCCCCTGAATATGACCACCCACCGATTCAGGCCCGGATTCTACTGCCAACCCGGCGGTCTGTCAATTTTCCCAACTGCGGCAGTACGAACCGAAACGCAAAATGGCCCTGACGGCGACGGAAACGGTCGGCAAAACGCTCTCCGAACTGCTGCCCCCCCGGCACAAGCTGAAAAGGCGATGCAGCAAGTCCGCCAAATGGCGGAAACGGGGCAACCGCACTTCGAATAAACCGAGTTCAATCTGCAGGGACAACCGCACTACCGGCCGTAGTTGCCAAACCTGGCTTCCACCGACGCGGGGTCGGTGGGAAGCAAAGGGCATGGGCATCGATTCCTGACGGAACGGCTTAAGTCGGGTCCGTGCGGTCGATGCGCGGCCAGGGTTGGACTTGCTCCAGTTCGTAGGCGATCTCAAGCAGACGGCGTTCGTCGCCGTGGGCTGCGGTGAATTGCACGCCGATCGGCAGGCCTTGCGAGGAGATTCCCAGCGGCAAGGAAATCGCCGGACTCCCGTTGATGTTGTTCATCGGCGTGAAACTGGCATAATTCATCATCCGCTGAAAAACTTCGGAAAAAGGATGCTCGGGACTCAAGTGTCCCAGTTTCGGAGTGACATGCGCCACGACGGGGGACAGCACCAGGTCGTAACGTTGCATCATCCGGACATGCATCTGCCATGTCCGCCGCAGCCGGTAGAGGGAGAGCGGCAGGAACCAGCCGCGGTGGCGAAAGCTATGGGCTAACCCTTGCGTGAATCGGTCCACGCGGCGGAGATCGAAGCCCTTGCCAAACCGGCGGTGACCGAACCGGCAGGCCATCGCACCCAGGAACCCCCAATAGTCCGGGAACGCGCGCAGCAGCGAGCGCGACGCTGCGGGCTTGATCGGCTGGACCGTGTGACCCAAATCGTCCAACAGGTTCGCGGTCTGCTCCACCACCTGTCGCGTTTCCGCACAGGTCGGCACCTCGGTAATCGAATCGATGACCAAGCCGATCTTGCAACGCCGCGGCGCGGGTCCTTCGACCAGGCCGATGGGCGGCAGACGGCCGTTTTGCCAGTAGCGTTCGGCGTGGGCGTAAAAGACGGCCGTATCGCGCACGGTGCGGGTCAACACGCCGTCGGTGACAATCTGCACCGGCAGGAAGCGGGCGAGTTCGGATTTGACGAGACGGCCGCGGGTGGGTTTCAGACCCACCAGTCCGCAACAGGCGGCCGGGATCCGGATCGAACCGCCGCCGTCATTGCCGTGGGCGATCGGCACCGCTCCGGCAGCGACCAACGCGGCCGCGCCCCCGGAACTGCCGCCGGACGAATAGGCGGGATTCCAAGGATTCCGCGTCGGCGGCCGTGCTTGGTATTCGGTGGTACAGTTGAAACCGAATTCCGGAAGCGTGCTCTTGCCTAGCACGCTCACGCCCAGCGAGAGCAACTGTCGGGTAAAGGCTCCGTCGGTAAGGGCCGGGGTGCGAGCCACGGCTCGCGAACCGTGCCCGGTGGGCATGCCCGCAACGTCCGTGTTGTCCTTGATAAACGTGGGGATCCCGGCAAACACGCCGGCATCGGAGCTTCCCGCCTGCGACCGAGCCCGCTCGTAATCAGCGAACTCGACGGCATTCAACCGCAGATTGACCCGTTCGACACGGGCGATCACCGCCTCCAATAACTCGGCCGCCGCAATGTCCCCACGCCGTACCAGTTCGGCTAAAGCTACCGCATCATGATCTGCCAGCAGATCGTCACAAAATGCATGCACTTGAGTCATAGACCACAACGCGAGTTCAGTCGCCCTGGCTCGGGAGTTCAAAAAGGGTGAACGCGAGATAACGGTAAGGTGGCCGCTGGCTGTCCAACGCGTGGTTCCAGTAGTAGACCGTCACCAGACGCCCATCCGGCCGTTGGGCAACCACCGGATAGCCGACATCGCCCGTCGTACCCTCCCCACCGCGCAAAACAAGCTCCTCGCTCCACGTTTCGCCTTGGTCCGCACTGATCTTCCCGCAGACAGCCGAACCCGTTCCTTCGCGATTACGGCGATCCACATAGACCAACAGCAAGCGGCCATCCGCCAGCGTGAACAGGGCGGGCGGCGAATTGACGTTGTTCGTGACAGGATCGTCCACTGCCTGCCACGTGGCGGCATTGTCGTCCGAACGGTAGGCGGTCAGCCAAGTCGGACCGTCGCGGTGGCGGATCACCGTCAGAATCCGCTCGGGCGACAGGCGGACCGACGAAGGCATGATCGAGAAACCCCCCGGCTCGGGGCCAATCCAAGCTGCACGATGCGAACGCGAAATCAATCGGTCCACACGCATCGAACTCGATCGCCGGGGACCCGGTGCGCGGCCTGCGCATCGCGTTGGAAACGATCGGGTCAGACAGGCGTCAAACAATTTCCCAACCCGCTCGATAAGTCTTCTGAATATAGGCGGCGGCCGCGGGGCAGTTCGTGGCCCGCAGCGCGCTGCCGTCCCATTCCAAAGTCTCGCCCACCCGATAGGCCACCAAACCCAACAGCACGGCTTCGGTCAGCGCTCCGGAATAATCGAAATCGCACGTGGTGGGCGAGCCGTCCTTGCAGGCTTGAATCCATTCGGCAAAATGTCCGATCGAACGCGGAATCGTGGCCTCCGGCGGCTGGAAAGCGGCGAATTTGTCCTCCGGGTACAAGCGATAACTACTGTAATTGGCGAACATGTGGCCCTCCGAGCCGACGAACATCACCCCGTTGGCGGGCACTTCCTCCCCCGCCACTTCACGCGGAACCGAATTGCCGTCGTACCACGTCAGTTTGACTGGCGGGAGACCCCCTCGAGCAGGGAATTCATAGCGAACGATTAGCTGGCGGGGACAGGTTTCGGGATGCACTTCCGGCCCCTCCGCTTCGCAACGGATCGGATGCCGCAGGTTCAGGGCCCAGAAGGGGAGATCCATATAGTGGCACGCCATGTCGCCCAGGGTGCCGCCGCCGAAATCCCACCAGCGTCGCCACTGGCCGGGGTGGTAGCGGTTAGGCCAGAAAGGCCGCTCGGGAGCGGGGCCCAGCCAGAGGTCCCAGTCGAGCGTTTCGGGCGGCTCTTGCCCCCCCTCAGGCCGCTCGCCTCCGCCCCAGTCCTTGCTGACCCAGACATGCGCTTCAGACACCTCGCCCAGCACGCCCGCTTGGACTATCTCGACCACGCGGCGGTAGTTCTCGCCCGCATGGATCTGAATGCCCATCTGCGTCGCCACCCCGTGTTCGGCAGCCTCCCGGGCCAGTAATCGCGATTCGTGGACCGTGTGCGCCAGCGGTTTCTCGCAGTACACGTGCTTGCCCGCCCGGATCGCCAGCAGCGAGGGCAGCGCGTGCTGATGGTCCGGGGTGCCGACCAGGACCGCGTCGATGCGGTCGCGTTCCGTGTCCAGCATCTCGCGGTAATCAGCGTACAGTCGGGCGGCGGGAAAGCGTTGCTGCGATCGCTGCAGGTAGTTCCGGTCCACGTCGCAAAGCGCCACAATATTTTCGCTGGTCACCCCGCCGATGACCCCCGAAGCGCGATTGGCCGTACCGACCGAGGCGATATTCAATCTCCCGTTGGGCGAATTCGAGTCGGCGACGGCCCGTTCGCTCCACACCCCCGCAGCCAACAAGCCTGCGCTGGCACCGGTCAGTTTCAGGAAATCACGACGTCTCAAGTATTTCGCACTGGGCATGGTTGCTTTTCCAGATCAAGAAAATAAACAAAAGCGGAACATCTGTGGTCGAGTCTAAACAGATTGAAAACAGGCTGCAACCGCACCGAAACGATCCGTTTGCATGCCGACCCACCTGCTGGGGTGCTTGATGTGTCGCACACAAGAACCAGATTACCGGAGTTGAGGTGGTCGAGTGTTGGGTGTGTTGTGGTTCATTGCCCCTGACCCCTGAACCCTCGCCCTCAGAGCGCGCGGTTCCTCGCCCCGAAGGGGCCGCCACAAATCGGCCCGGGGCACAGTCCTGCGGCCCCAGCTCTCCAAAATCCCCACCACACCTTGCGCCCGTGACCCGATTCATGGTGCCTGCCGACCTGGACCTGGACGCCCACTTCGCCGGTTCGCTCGGGAGCTACGATGGCGACCAGCCCTGCACGGTGCGGATCTGGATCGCCGCGGCCCGAGCTCGCTACGTCCAAGAAAAAACACTGGCATTCCAGCCAGCGGCTCGACCCGCTTCCCGACGGCAGTTTGACCATCACATTCGATTTGACCAGCACGGTGGAAGTAAAAAGCTGGCTCCTCGGCTTCGGCCGCGACGCCGAACTCTTGGAACCCGCCTGGCTACGAAGCGAACTGAGCGACGAGTTCCACGAGCTGGCGAGCCGCTA
>SLMF01000290.1 GCA_007133715.1 Planctomycetaceae bacterium | reverse complement strand
GGCTCCACCGCCCGCGACCGCCCAGCGCGTGTCGCCCTGATAGCCAACGAAACCAAAGCCCCATTCGCCGCTGTCGATCGCAAAACCGCTCTCCCCATCGTCGATCACCTGCACGCCCTCGGGCGCCGGAGGCGGCGGTTCCGGCAACTCGTCCAGCGGCTCGATCCGGATCGCGTCGGCCATCACAAAGCCGTTGGCATCGTTGGTCACCCGTACGACCAATTCCGTCGCAGTGAACTCGAACGTGCCCAGCACCTGCCAACCGACTCCCTGATCCTGGAAATCGCCCGGCTCCTGCTGCTGATTGACCCGCACGGTATCGTGCAAGTCACTGCCGTCGAAAATCGAATAGGGCGTATTGCTGGCCCGATTCGATGCGGCGCCCCAGCTGGCGGCGACCTGATAGATCCCCGGTTCGATGGCGAACGTCCAACCTGCAGCCGCCTCACCCCGTCCGGCGCTGGCCCAACGCGTCGTCTGTTCGAAGCCGTGTGGACCCACCCCCCAGTTACCGCTCTCCACAAAAAAGCCCGGCTGATCGTTGTTGATGATGACGTGTTCCAGCAGGGGCACGATCGTCAGTTCGCCGGAGGTTTCGTCATGGCCGATGCGTCCCAGCAGATCGGTCGCGTGCACCTGGACGTCATAGGTCCCGGCAGCCAGAGGTGGAGCGATCCTATCTTGGGCTAGTACCCACGTGCCGTCGCCGCGGTTTTCTGCCCTGTAGGTGTGGCCAGCAACCGTCACGTCGATTACGGCCAGTGCGTCGTTCACCGTCCCGCGGAGTTCGGGCGCGGGATGGTGCGTTGTCTGAGGCGTCACGGTCACCAGCGGCGGCGTCGGGCCGGCGATATAGCCCGAATCGCAACTCACGGGGATTGTCCCCTCGTCAATCATGGTGTGGGCGAAAGCCACGGCGGCCGGTGTGCCCAGTTCGTCTGTGACCTGAAACGTCAGCTGCAGCAGCGGCCCGTCTTGAGAGAGCGGGGCACTGCCGGCAAACCCGATCCGGAGCTGACCGGGCGATTCGGTATTGGCAGCCCAAGCCAGCTCCTGGGCTGCACTGCCCGCCGACACTCCGACCAGTTCCAAGCGATCGGCCTCATAGGTCAACTGCAGATCCACGGCATGCAGTTCGGCGCCGTTCCGCTCCAAGGTCACGGGCACCTGAATCGTCTGGCCCACCTGACCGATCGCATGGGATACGGCCAACCGGGGCGTGGTGGTATGGGAGCTGCTCAAAGGCACGCCGTCCCTAATTCCGGCCAGAGCAGCCGGGGGCTGGGCGGTCCAGTTCCCGGACACCTCGCCGAGCAGTACGGCGGTGAAATTTTGGTGAGTCAGATCGTCGTTCAACAGCGGATACTCCCGTTCGGGCGGCACGAACAACCAACTCCGGCCGGCTCCGGGGAAATGCCCTTCGAGCAAGCCCACCGATTTCTTCAAGACGTAGGCGGCATCCATCGGCGTAATCGCCCCATCCCGGTTGACGTCGGCCGCCAGCTGCTGCATGGGTGACAAGTTCACCAGCCCGGCGGTTGAGCGGAGGATCAGCGACGCGTCGAAAGCCGAGATATGTGTGACCTGATCGTGTTTGGCTGCTGTCAGCGTATAGCTACCGGTTTGCACGTGCGGGAAGGCATAATCACCGCCGTCATCGCTGGTGGATTCTTGGCACCCGATACCGACCAGTTCCAACAGGGTTCCGGGCACGGGACGTTGGTCTTGGAAGTAGCGAACGTTGCCGCTGAGGGTAAAGTAGCCTTGCACGGCGAGCAACCCGTTGCTCAAGTCCGCTTGGATCGCCCCGTCATTCAGAGCGACCTCACCCCAGTCCAGCGTCGTTTGGGAGGCGACCGGCCCGACCACCTCGACATGCAATCGTGCCAGCGTACCGCTGCCGCTGGCGGGCTGGGCGCCGGCCAGCGACAGGGTCACTCGTCCGCTGGTATTCGTATTGACTTCCAGTGCCCAGCCGCTGGTCAAAGTTCCCGTAAGGACGTTCCGCACGCGCAGCACGGCGGGGTCGAAATTCACGGTCGCCTGGACGGCATGCAGACCGTTGACGTGAGCCAGCGAGATCGGGATATCCAGAATCGCACCGGCGTCCGCCGTCAGGAAGGGCAGGGAAAGAACGGCCCCGTCATCGACGAAACGGTAACCGCTCAACAGAACCGCCTGGCTCTCGTCGGGATTGACGACGCGGACATCGACCAGGGAGGGAAAATGTGCCGGGGTTGTGGCGCGGAGCTGGCCGCTGGTCTGAAGCACCACGTCGGTTGCCGGTATCCCGCCGAATTCGACGGTGGCTCCTTCTTGGAACATGGAGCCGGAGACCGTGACGCGTGTGCCGCCGCGGGAATCTCCCTGATTCGGCGAGACGGAGGTGATGCTGGGTGCGGCGACGACCAGCACGGTGTGGGGTGCTCCGGGCGTGCCATGATACACCGTATTCAGGCCGTCGGTGGCCGTCAAGTAGTACTCGATACCCGGCGGCTGGACCGAGGAACCCGGGATCGTGGCCGACCAGCTGTGATCGGTGATGTTCAGCATCGGCAGGGTCACATAAGCCTGCGAGCTACCGGCGGGCCGGTAATGCACGGACGCGCCGACCACTCCCACGTTGTCGGTGACCGTGGCGGTCAACCGCAACCCGGCTTCGGGCGCCGCCGAATTCCGCGGGGCATGTTCGATCTGGGGCGGGATGGTATCCAACGCGGCGGCCGACGCCACGTTCGACGGATCCGATTCGCTCATATTCGTTTGGACCACCGTGAAACGATAGTACCACGTCTCGGCGGGTTCCACATCGGTGTCCAGGAAATACTCCTGTCCGACCGGGATGATCGTGGCATTGAGTCGCGTGAACGGGCCCGACTCGCTGCAGGCCCGGTAGAGATGGTAGCCGGCCAACAGGTCGAAATCGTCCTGGGCCCAACTCAATTGAATGCCCCCCTCCCGGCCGCTGGCGTGCAAGGTCATGGCGGCCACGCCCATCGTGCGGACCTGGAAGCGAAAGCGGCCCACATCGTAACCTGAGACCAGCCAGGGATCGTCGGCCGCCACCGCCCCGGAGATCCGCATCTCGTGATAGCTCTCGCCCGTCATCGGCGTCACCCAATACGTGCCGCGCCAGGTGCGGTCGTTGATCCAGCCATAATGGCCTTCGTCGGCCTCGGCATCGGCAACGGACAGCAGCGGTGGCGAGTCTTGCAGCAGCCTGCCGGGCTCTGCGGTCTGCGAACCCGCGACGAACGATGCCGTTTCCCGTATCCTGGCAGCCGAGCCGTCGGGTGCGTCTGCGAGCGGGGCTCCTTGCGAAGCGATCGCAGCCTGAACCGGAGTGTTGGCGGACGTCGCCAGCGGCACGGGGGCCTCGTCGACAAAGATCGCGACCCCGCGATGAGCGGCGATACTGACGCGGGTGGGATGAGTCAGTTGGACTGAGAAACTGCGGCCGCTCGGGTCGTCGGGGCTTTCCAGCACCGGCACCACGATGGTCTTCTCGAGTACGCCGGGGTCGAAGGTAAGCTGTCCCGACACCGGCTGGTACTCGCGATCAGCCTGAGCCGTGCCATCAACCGTCGCATACTGCACCGTGACCGGCTCGGCGCAGGGCTTGGACAGAGCGACCGTAAAAACGGCCTCGGTCGTGCCCGCCGGACCGGCCAGCAATTGGAGATCATCGATCGACAGCGTCGGGTCGTCGTCCCGAATGGTTCCTACAGCCTGAGAAGCATCCAATTCAGCCCCGCTCGGGTTGGACAATTGGACAAAAAAAGCTCGATCATCCTGTTCCAGGATATTGCCGATCAGTGGTACGCGGAGGGATTTCTGGGTTTCACCGGCCGAAAAGACCAGCGTACCTTGGACGGCCTGGTAGTCCACACCCGCTACAGCCGTGTGATCGGCGGTCGCATAATCGACCGTCACCGTCTGGCTGGCGGGCGATGACAGGGAGACCGTGAATTCCAGCTCATTGCGGTTGTAGCCCGCATCGTTGCCGCCCACGGGATGCACTCGGAAATCCGTGTGCGGCGGGGACGGTCCGAAGGCGACCAGCGGCTGCACGCCGGGGTCCATCGGGCGATTGAAAGTGATCTCGAACGTGGCGGGACCGGCGCCGAGTACGGGGACCGTGTGGGCCGGCAGACCGTTGATCGACACGCTTTGGACAAAGGGATACGTGGTTTCAAAACCGTGGCCAGGCGGCTCGCCGTATTGAACGCGGGCCAAGGTGAACGTGTCGTAATAGTCATGGATCATGTGGTCGATCAACTGGGGATTGTCCGTGCCCCAGTAGTTGTCGTACATGATCGCATGGCCATCCGCGGGGCCGGACGTCTGAACTCGCATCCAACGCCCCACGTTGGGATCCCAGAACTTGCTGAGAAAGGCGTTGTACTGCACGCTGCCGGTGAAGTTCTCTTTGACATACGTCACCAGACTGCCGTCGTCGCGAGGCGCCTGGAGCTCTTCCATGGTCCATTCTCCGGGCAGACGCAGAATAAAGGACCGCCAGTGCCGACGGCTGCCATTTCCGAAACGCTCCGATGCGCCCTCGTTCTGCGGATACCAGTTGTAGTCGCGATGGCGGCCATTGTCGGTCACGTAAAGAGCTTGGACAACATGTTTGGTCCAACCGGACAACTCGGCAGGCGAGCCGCCGGCCCAATTGGCAAACTCGAACGGCGAACCATCCAGCCACGTCCAGTCGTTCGGCTCCTCCCGATCGCAGAGCCCGATATAGTACCTGTCGGAATTGGCCAGCCCGTAGGAGCGGAAATGCGGTACGTTGCTCAGATAGGCCCGGAGAATATCCCAATCTTCCTGCGTGGCAGCCGAAGCCACGTGCCCGCCGTAGAAATTGGCGATCGTCTCGGCCAGTTCCAGGGTGGTTGTGTCGACTGGCATGGTCACGTAGGTATCGCCATTGTCCATCACACGGCTGCCGTAAAACAGCGACAAGTCCCCCCGCTCGTTATTCAAGCGATCCACGAAGGAAACGGGTACCGTCATTTGCAGGCGGTGATTGGTTTCGTTGTCTTGCAGGAAGACACTGTTGGTAATCTGGGCGTTCGAGGGCGGGCTCAGGCGGCCTGCCGAAAACACCGAACTGTCCATCCGCGCGAAGGAGATGCTCCCGCTTCCCAGCAATCGATGGAACACGGAATGGTTGATTCGCCGGATGTTGATATTCACTTGGTGGGCGTCCCAGTCGAAGTACACGTGATCCGCGGTCTGGAAGCCTGACAGATTGGGGTTGCGAATCTTGGCGTAGGCCAAAGTGCCTGCCGCGCCGGATTCCACGCTGATGTTGGTCCGTTGGCCCGAGACCAGATACGAGGGAAACAGGCTGACCGGGCGTGCCGCACTGCCTTCGACCACCAGCCCGCCCCGGACAATCAAATTCCCGCTCTGAGGACCCGGATTATACGGATCGCTGCTGATCGCTCCCCACTGAACCAGCGTCCCTTCTTCGATTCTCAAAGTCGCTGCGGATTCCACCAGCACCGGTCCCCCGACGATCCACAGACTATCGGCCGTCAGGGTCATGTCCTCACTGATCACGGTGGGAAGATTCCTGCCCCTTTGGACGCTGAACTGAAACCGATCAACCCGCGTGAATTGCGGACGTTCCGGTTGCCAGCCATCTTCGAAGGTCGTGGTGAGCACGAAAGAAATCACGTGGTCATTCGGCGTTTCCGAGTCCACCTGGACGACAAAAGGACGCTCGACTCCGTCGATCACCCCCTGCTCGTTCCATATCAGGCCGTTGTCGCCGATGGCAAACGGGCCGATGTTGCCGAAACTGATGGTATCGGTCAGGATCGTCACATAAGGATCGTCCATCACGGCACCGGGAGCACGGGCCTCGAGCGTGGCGGTCACGTTTTCTGCCATGCCCGAACGATTGATCAATTCCAGGGCCAGATGCACGGTCTCGCCCGCATCGATCCGGCCATCGCCATCGTTCGCCGGATCGATCTTCGGGTCATCGAACAGCCAACTGTCGTACAAGCGCACGCCCGGCTGCGGTGGTTCCGTCAGCGCCCGGTAGGCATCGACCACGCCGCCCGAAGCGGCAATGCTGCCCATCAGGAACCGCGAGGAATAAATGTCGCGTTGCCAGTAGTAAGAACGCATCAGGGCAGCCACGCCCGAGACGACGGGCGCCGCCATCGACGTGCCGCTCCACGCGGCGTACCGATCGCCCGGCAAGGTGCTGTAGATCGAAGCGCCCGGCGCTCGAACCTCGTAACCCAGGTTGGAAAAACCCGCCAAATCATCGCTGGGCGTGGACGCTTCCACGCCCAGTACGTAAGGCAATGCGGCGGGATACATGGGGGCCAGAGCACGCGGCAAACTGTCGTTGCCCGCCGCAGCCACCAATACCGCCTGATTGAGCGCCACGGCCAATGCGTCTTCTACGATCTGCGAGCGGGCGTAGCCGCCAAAGCTCATATTGATCACATCCGCCCCGTTGTCCGCGGCATACAAGATGCCTTCCGCAACGTCGTCCACGGTCAGCACGCCACTGTACTGGGCCGCTCGGATGGCCATGATCCGCGTGTTGAACGCCACGCCGACCCCGCCCAGTCCGTTGAACCCCTGCGCCGCGATGATCCCCGCTACATGCGTTCCGTGACCGTGCAGATCCATCGGGTCGCCCGAGTGCATGCCGGGAGTCGAAACGACGCTGACTCCGTGAATGTCATCAATGAAGCCGTTGCCATCGTCATCGATCCCATTGCCCGGAATCTCGCCCGGATTGACCCACATGCTGGCCGCCAGATCCTCGTGCGTGTAATCCACACCCGAATCGATCACGGCCACCACCACATCCTGACTGCCCCCCGGATACACGCCGTTGTGGTTCAGATGGTTCCAAGCCTGCCAGATCTTGGCGTTGTTGTGAAACCATTGCTGATCGTAGGCCGGGTCCGTGGTCCCGTCCGGCAACCCCTCGATCACCGGCGGGATTTCGTGAGCCAATTGCCATTCGTAGACCGGTTCGACCGCTTCGACCTCCGGCAACTCGTCCAGCACCCCCAACGCGGCAATCACATCGCTGCCCTCGGCCAGGTTCAGCCGGTACCAGCGCCCCAGTTGGGCCCGCGCCGCGGCCTCGCCATCCGCCTCGACCGCCTGTTCGACCCCAGCGTTCCTCGCCGCCAGGTGGCCCCACTCGCCCGCGGCACTTGCCAACTGGGAAAACACCGGCTGGGCCGATGCAGCACCCGCCGCCATCACCACTTGGGACAATGGGGAAAAGGCCAACTCGGCCGGCAGCGCCGTCGCCGCTCCCCGTACCTGCGGCGCCGTCAGACGCGGTGCGCTCTGGGTTGCAATCCGCACCAGCACGCGGTTCGCCACATGCGGTTCCAGCGACGATTCGACTGCGTGCACCCCGGGCACGGTACTCGCCCCGCCGTACGGGTCTCCCGAGATGCCCGCCTCGTCCAGCATCCAGCTACTGCCGCCGAACACGTCGCCCGCGTCCAACAGCAACCGCGGCTCCAGCGACTCCAAAAACAGCTTGCGACGATGCCTCGCTCCGCGGGTTGTCCGGCCGAGCCGCCCGGCACCAAAGGGACTGGGTAAGACACGCGCACGAGGATGACGATTCATGACCACGTCCTTCGATCAACAGAGAAGCCTCGGGAATACAAACGCTCGCTCGCCAACCGAGCATCCCGATCCGACCCCGATAGCCCCGTCAGAAGTCGAATCCGATACCGCGGATACGAGAAAACGATGGGAGACGAATAAGTGATTGGCGATCCTCGGGCCGCCAAGGCATGACCGCATGCCGCGTTGGCTGGCCAAGTTTGCCGTGGCTGGGACAAGACACATGCCGCGGCCGATTTCCGCTCGGACCACTCGGTTCCATTGACCGAAATCGGTATCGTGCCGTTTGAGCTGCGCGCCGATTCGACCAAGGACGCCGAGGGAACCCCCTTTTGCGGAGGATCCTTCCTCTCAGATTAAAACTCCTCTTCGTCGAGTCAATACCCCTGAACTCGGTTTCTTAAAATAAATGACCCCCTTAAAGCGGTAACATCTTTCTGTGTGACCGGCCGAAGGGGACAGTCGAATAAGTGCCCGGCTTAATGGAACTAAACTCGTGGCGCGAAGCCAAATCCTAACCGCGAAGCGGTTCGACAACAAAGCCCGGGGTCGCAATAGCGCACCCCGGGGACGCGGTCCGCCCAACCCTTCCCTCCCCGAACCCCAACGGGGTTCTCCAAGAGCGGG
>SLMF01000368.1 GCA_007133715.1 Planctomycetaceae bacterium | reverse complement strand
TTTAGGGGCCGATCGTGACACCGTAGTGGTTGCTGTGGGTGGCGGGGTGGTCGGGGATCTGGCCGGGTTCGTCGCGGCAACCTACGCCCGAGGACTGTCGTTCTTTCAAGTGCCTACCACGGTCTTGGCCCAGGTCGACAGCAGTGTGGGGGGTAAGGTGGCCATCAACCTGCCGGGCGCCAAGAATATGGTCGGCGCCTTCTGGCAACCGCTCGGCGTGCTGATCGACACCCAGGTGCTGAGCACCCTGGCGGACCGCGAGTATCGGGCGGGGTTGGCCGAGGTGGTCAAATATGGGGTGATCTTGGATGCCGACTTTTTCGCGTACCTGGAGCAGCATGGGGAGCAGCTGAATCAACGCCAACCGGACGTATTGCGAACCGTGATCGCTCGCTGCTGTCAGCTGAAGGCCGACGTGGTCCAGCAGGACGAACGGGAGACCAGCGGCCAGCGGGCGGTGCTGAATTATGGGCACACCTTCGGCCACGCCCTGGAGGCGGAGACGGGCTACGGGCAATTGCTGCATGGCGAGGCGGTGGCGATCGGCATGTTGTGCGCTTCGCGCCTGGCAGAACGGCTGGGACGCATCCCCCCGGAAGTGACTCAACGCCAGTTCGATCTGCTCCAGGGCCTGGGCTTGCCGGTCGAAGTGCCGGACGTCGAGATTGACGGATTGATGAACGCCATGCGTCGCGACAAAAAGGTCTCGCACGGCCGATTGCGTTTCGTGTTGCCAACTCGCCTGGGACACGTCGAATTGGTGGGGGACGTATCGGAGGACGAGGCGCGAGCCGCTTGGTGATCCGCCATAACGATTTTGCCGATCGACACAAAAGCAGGGAGTGCGGCAATGCGGGTCTTGCGAGTGGTTGAATCGGTGCGAGAATGTACTTGGTTGCCCCTCGGGCGGGAGTTTTCGAAAACGATGCCGATCATGGAAAACCTACGCACGCTGAACAGTCTGGTCCGCACGTTGTTGGCTACCGTACTGGTAGGTGGCATGGTCACGGCAGGATGGTATGGTTACCAGACCTACCGGGGGGCGGATCGCGAGCTGGAATCCGTCCAACGGTCGCTCGCCGATCGCGAAGCGGCTTTGGCACGAACCCGCCAGGATCTGGATTCCATCCGCCAGCAGCTGGCCGCACGTGACGAGGAACTCGCCGAACAACGCCTCCAAATCGACCAGATGACCGAAGAGTTGCTCCAGAAGCAGCAGGAGATTGCACGGCTGGATACGGCCCTGCGACTGCACAAAATGGAGCGGCGGTTGGCCCAACTGTCCGTGCTGGACGTGGAAACGGACCCGGAATCGGGCCAGACGTTTTCCACGATCGGGTTCCTGGAAATGAATGACGCGGGAGAGCCGATCGGTCCGCTGCGGGAGTTCCAATTGGAAGGCGATGTGGTCTACGTGGATTACCGGGTGGTCAAATTCGACGATTCGTATGTCGAGCAAGCGGATTTGGAGCGGGGAACCACGATCTGTCTGTTCAATCGGATTTTTGGCGAGTATCAGCGGCCGTCGGAGGGGTTCACGCTGGATGAACCCGGTTCCCGCCCCGGCTCCTACGCTCTCGGAGGGGCGGTTTCCGAATTCGAGCAGCAAATCTGGGACGATTTCTGGACCATCGCCAACGATCCGCGGCGTGCCGAGGAATTGGGGATCCGGGCACTCCATGGGGATGCCGTATCGATCAAGGTGCAAGCCGGCAATACCTACCGAATCACGGTGCGCGCGTCGGGCGGACCGGAAATCCAGGTCGACCAGGATGCGACTTCCCAAGGTGCGGCGACGATCTCCAACTCCCCGCCACCGCCCCGGCCCGGTTGAAGACCTGCCCGAAACCTTTGCGCCATCTCAGGGCTTTTCCCAAACATCACAGAAACCACCATTGGCCGCCGGCGGCGTGCAGGACCAGCTGCTGTGGATTGTCGGCGGGTAGAACATGCGCCGTTTTGGCGAAGCACAATGTACAAACTGACTGAAAGGGTTATCCTAAGAGGGAGTGTCGACCGTATGTTGGCCGAGACCGCAACCGGGGGAACTCGCCGCATCTGAGAAAGAAAAGCAAAACGACGGAACAACCGTAGCCGTGAACCTGTGAGGAGGAATGGATGGCCCTGTTTCAAGGCAAAAAGGGACTCATATTGGGGGTAGCCAATGATCGTTCGATCGCCTGGGCGGTTGCCAAGACGATCATGGATCAGGGCGGTGAATGTGGTTTCACGCACCTGCCGGATCGCCCGGAGGACGACAAGCAGAAGAACCGCCGCCGGGTGGCTCAGTGTTTGGAGGGGTATCCGCAGGCCCGCTTCCTGGTTCCGCTGAATGTTCAGGACGACGAGCAGATCGAGCATGTGGTGCATTTGGCGGCCGACACGTTCGGTTCCTTGGATTTTGTGTTGCATTCCATCGCCTTTGCCGACCGGGCGGATCTGCAGCGTCCGACGGTCGAGACCAGCCGGGAGGGTTTCCGGCTGGCGATGGAGGTCAGTGCGTACAGTCTGATTGCGGTGACCAACGCGGTGAAGGGCTACATGAGTCGCCGGGGGGCGATTGCGGCGATGAGTTTTTTTGGCGGCGAGAAATGCGTGCCGGGCTACAACGTGATGGGGCTCTGCAAAGCGGCCTTGGAATCGGCCGTGCGCTATCTGGCGTTCGATATGGGGGCTCGCGGAGTGCGGGTGAATGCGTTGAGTGCCGGTCCGCTGAAGACCCTGGCGTCCTCGGCCGTGGGGGCCAACGCAATGTTCCAGTTGTACCGATTTATGGCTCCCCTGGGGCGTAACGTGACCCACAAAGAGGTCGGTCAGGCCGGGGCGTTCCTGCTGTCCGAAATGTCCGATGGGATCACCGGCGAAATCCTGCACGTGGACGGTGGCTACAATGTCATGGGCTCGCCCGGACGCCTTCTGGACGCCCTGAAGGATCCGCCGGCCGAATCCGGTGCCTTGATCTGACCCTCCCTCGCGCCCCCAGGACTTCCGTGACTGAAATTACTTGCGCTCAGATTCGCAATTTTTGTATCATCGCCCATATCGACCATGGAAAAAGCACCCTCGCCGACCGGTTGCTGGAAGCGACCGGGACGGTGACCGCGCGGCAGATGCGGGAACAGGTGCTGGACGATATGGAATTGGAACGCGCTCGGGGCATCACGATCAAGTCCCGAGCGGTCGCCCTGCGCCACACACGGGGTGAGCAGGTCTTCGAACTGAACCTGATCGACACCCCCGGACATGTGGACTTTCAATACGAAGTCTCCCGCTCCCTGGTCTGCTGCGAAGGGGCCCTGCTGCTGGTCGATGCCTTTCAGGGAGTCCAGGCCCAGACGCTGGCCAATGCCTATTTGGCCCTGAATCATGATTTGGCCATCATCCCGGCGCTGAACAAGATCGACTTGAAACACGCCCGCCCGGAGGAAGTGATCGAGGAGATTGAGCATTCGCTGGGTATCCCTGGTGATCAGGTACTGCGGGTCAGCGGCAAGTCGGGGGCCGGGGTCGATTTGCTGCTGAACGCCCTGATCGACCGCATCCCCCCCCCCACCGGCGATCCGAATGCGCCGCTGCAGGCCATGGTCTTCGATTCCCATTACGACTCCTATCGGGGCGCGATCACCTATGTGCGGGTGATGAACGGGCGGATCGAAAAAGGCCAGAAGATCCGGTTTCTTCAAGTCGATTCGACCCACGAAGTGCAGGAACTCGGGCAATTCGCGCCCCGCCCCCGGCCCTGCGACCGGTTGCAGGCCGGGCAAGTCGGCTACCTGATCTGCAACATCAAGACGCTCCAGAACGTGCGGATCGGCGATACGATCAGCGTGGCAGGCTCCGCTGCGGCTGCCCCACTGGCTGGTTACGAACGCCCAAAACGCATGGTCTATTGCGGCCTCTACCCGGCCGATGGCCAGGACTTCGCCGAACTGCGTGACGCGCTGGAAAAACTGTCCATCAACGATCCCAGCTTCGAATTCGAGGCGGAGAGCAGCGAAGCGCTGGGCTTCGGCTTCCGCTGCGGGTTTCTCGGCCTGCTGCACATGGAGATCATCCAGCAGCGGCTCGAGCAGGAAGCCGATGTCGATCTGGTTCAGACCGCACCCCACGTGACCTATGAGGTGCTCACGAAACGCGGGGACGTACTGGAAATCCATCGGCCGCAGGAAGTCCCGGATCCGGGGGAGATCGAAGAGTTTCGTCAGCCGGTGATGCGAGTCCATCTGCTGATCCCCAGCGACTGTGTCGGCCCGATCATGAAACTCTGTCAGGAGCGGCGAGGTATCCTGCAAAGCACCGAGTATCTGTCCACAACCCGCGTGATGCTGACCTACCGGCTGCCGCTGGCCGAAGTGATCTACGACATGTATGACAAATTGAAGAGTGCCACGCGGGGTTACGGGACGATGGATTACGAATTGATCGGTTACTTTCCGGCCGATCTGGTTCGTCTGGATATCTTGGTGAACGGCAAACGCGTGGATGCACTCAGTATTATCTGCGACCGGGCGGACGCGGACCGTCGGGGCCGGGCGGTGGTCAAGAAGCTGAAGCAGGAGATCGATCGGCACATGTTCGAGATCGCGGTCCAGGCGGCGATCGGCTCGCGGGTGATCGCGCGCGAGACGGTGCCAGCGGTCCGCAAGAACGTGACGGCCAAATGCTATGGCGGCGACATCACGCGGAAGCGAAAGTTGTGGGCCAAGCAACGGGAGGGCAAGAAGCGGCTGAAGTCCTTTGGCCGCGTCGATATCCCCCAGACGGCTTTTATGGCCGTTTTAGAGACGGGTTCCGACAAGTGATCACCGACAGGGGACATCCGGCGACGCTGTTCGAATTGCGTGACGTGACGCATGCTTACGGTCGCGTCTGTGCACTTCGCGAGTTGAGTCTGCAGGTCTCGCGGGGCCCGATTGGTTTGGTCGGCCAGAATGGCGCCGGGAAATCGACGTTGATGCAGATCCTGCTGGGCCTGCTCCGAGCCCGTCGTGGCACCGCGTGGATGTTGGGTCAAGACGTGGCTCGGCATCCGCTGGCGCTCCGCGGCCGCATCGGCTACATGCCCGAGCGGGATGCGTTTGTCAGCGGACTGACGGGAATCGAATACGTGGCGTTGGCCGGTCAGCTGTCGGGCATGGGGCGGAAGCAGGCCTGGCGCCGCGCGCACGAGACGTTGTCCTACCTGGGGTTGGAAGAAGCCC
This sequence comes from Planctomycetaceae bacterium, assembly GCA_007133715.1. Taxonomy (GTDB): domain Bacteria; phylum Planctomycetota; class Planctomycetia; order Pirellulales; family Pirellulaceae; genus SLMF01. The sequence continues at coordinate 3,090 of SLMF01000368.1, read as the reverse complement.
GTTACCGGCGGCTGGAAGAGTTTTCGGTGGGAATGAAACAGCGTCTGAAACTGGCCGCGGCCCTGGTGCATGATCCCGAGGTGCTGCTGTTGGATGAGCCCACGGCGGGATTGGACCCCGAGGGCCGCACGGCGATGCTGGGCGTGTTGCGAGCCCTGGCGGATCGGCCCGACAAATCGCTGTTGCTGTCGACCCATCTGCTGGGCGATATCGAACGCGTGTGCCGCCACGTGGTGATTCTGGACCGCGGTACGCTGCTGCACAGCGGTCCGGTCGAGACGTTACGCCGGGCCCGGCCACGCCGCTACCGGCTCCGTTGGCAAGGCCAGGGGGAAGAGCGTTGGCTGCAAGCTCTCCAGCAACGCGGGATCGAACTGGTCGAGCCGCCGGCAGGCGGCGAAGTCAGTGTGACCGTTCCCGAAAACTGGACCTGCCGCCAGTTCTTCCGCGAATCGCTGGCCCACCCGCTGGTGATCACGGGCCTGGAACCCGAGGAAGACGATCTGGAAACCGTTTACGAACAACTCGTCACGGGTGGCAGAAAACGCTGATACACGGCCAACGTGTCTCGCGCCATCCGGCGGGCCGAAAAGTTCCGGAATACGGCCGCTTGCCCGCTGACCCCCATCGCCCGCCGCCGGTCCTCGTCCCGCAGCAGCTCGCCCAACCGGCGAGCCAGGCTTGTGGAATCGCCCGGATCGCAGAGAAAACCGCCGCCCGTAATCGCCAGCAGTTCGGGAAAGATCCCCAGGTTCGGCTGGACCACCGGAACCCCGGCCGCTAACGCCTCCAGCACGTACAGCCCCTTGGGATCGGGGTACGTCGCGGGCACACAAAAAGCGTCCAGTTGGCCGAGAAAATCCAATTTGGCCGCTCGGTCCACCACACCCGCGTAGTGGAACGCCCCCTCTGGAACGGCCGCTGCCAACTGAGAAAACTGCTCCTCCGCATAACCACGCCGGTCCTCGCCTAACCACCCGGCCACGTGCAATTCCACGTCCCGATAACCCGGCTGGCGACGCAGTTGCAAAAACGCGTCCACCAGCACATGCAAGCCCTTTTCAGGAGCCAAGCGAGCCAGGTAGCCGATCCGCCGATTCCGGCCCGTACGCCGGGCGGGCGGCCGCAGCGAGCAAAAGTCCGCAACCTGGATCCCCAACGGGACCTGCGCCATCCGCTCGCCCGGGATGCCCAAATACGCCCGCATGTGCTGGCCGTAAAATCGGCTGTTGACCAAAAAACCGTCCACACGCTCCACCAAAACCCGTAGCTCCTCAAACACCTGCGAACGGTACGGCTCACAAAGAGCATCCAAAAAAACGTCATCTCCCTGAAGATTCACCAAGATCGGAACCTTCAACACCCGCTGAAGTTCAGGGATGCAGCCTCCGATCAGCAAGTTCGTCAGGACTACCAAGTCCGGTTGTACGTGCGTTGCCAACCAACGCGCCAGACGTCGCACCTCCTTGCGCTGGTGGCCGTGCCGCCCCCGCAGCATCGACAACGTCAAAGCCCCCAATTCCCGCGGATCGATACTCAGGCCCCGCGAGGTCACCCAACGCAAGAATCGCGGGTGGTCCAGGAACCGATCCAGCAGCGGCGGCAGATACCGAAACAGTCGGAACTTCTGCTGCAGATAGACATTTACCCCGCCAAAGAACACCCGATCGACACTCACATCCCGTTCGTCGGTCCGAATCGGAGTGTAGGTGGGAATCAATTGGACATCGACCCCCAGACGGCAGAGCGCCGCGGCCAACGTGTTGTCGTGCAGACAACTGCCACAGAACATACCCGCCGCACCCGCGGTCAAATAGGCGATTCGAGGTGGTTTTCGATTCATCAATCCTGGAGATATCAAGTGGATTGCCACGCGGTCGATCGGTTCCCTCGCTCGCAGCCGAGCACACCAGCAGGGATGTCGGCCCCCGAGGAACCGCGCCCTGCGGTCCACAGGCCATTATGCCACGAATCAAGTCCCTTGTCACTTGGCGAACCGTACTCGTAATGGCAAGTTGCATTCCCATTTTGTGCACGGGGAGGAACGAACGGGAATAACGACCGGGCAAATGGGCAGAGCCAGCTTCACGAATCGGAGTGAGATCCGTGGAGACAGACAAAAACCAACGGGGGGGGTTGCAATCGTCAACGCAATCCGCATGTTAACCTTGGGCTCGCTCCGAGCCCCTTGAATCACAGCTTCATTGCACTCGGTCTCGTGATGGGCGATCGGAAAGGATAGAAACTATGGCGAGGGGGATTTTTCGAGGGTCTGTATGGAGGGTATGGGAACGGACGATTCTGTTTGGCGAATTGCAGAGACAAGGGGAACGGGAGTCGTATTCGGCGGCGGATTGAGGTTTCGTTTCTCAGTGGCAGCGATTGAATTCTGGGAGACGTATTGCTAGCTTGGCTAGGAATAGAGCAACCCGAAAACGTGCTTTCGAGTTCGATTCAAGCAACTGGAAAAGCGGTGCAACACCCCCTGAACGAGGAAATGGTAATGGGTCAAAAGCAATGGTCGCGGCGTGATGTGTTGAAGGCTTCCGCAGCAGCGTATGTTCTGCCGGCTTGGGTCCCGGGACGTGTTCTGGGCCGCGATGGCAGGGCGGCGCCCAGCGAGACGGTGCGGGTGGGGGTGATCGGCTGTGGCGGCCGTGCGCGTGTGATCCGCGAGGGAGCCGAGGTGGCCGGATTCCGTGTCGTTGCCGCCTGCGATGTCGAGCCCGGTCGGGCCGAACAGTTCGTCAAGGACATGTCCGGCGGTGAACCTTGGGGTGTGTACCAAGACTTCCGGCAAATGATTGAGCGAGAAGCCCTGGACGCCGTGATGGTCATGACCACCACCCATACCGGCGGCTGGATCTCGATCCATGCCATGCAGATGGAAACCGATGTTTTCATCGAAAAACCGATGTGTCTGACCATCGCCGAAGGCCGCGCGATGGTCCAGGCGGCGCGACGCTACCAGCGGGTCACGCAGGTGGGCACCCAACAGCGTTCGATGCCTATCAACAACTGGGCCAGCGATCTGGTCAAGAACGGTGCGATCGGCAAGATCCGCACGGTGTTGGCCCCGAATTTCGTCGG
>SLMF01000518.1 GCA_007133715.1 Planctomycetaceae bacterium | reverse complement strand
CGATGGCCCACGCGGGGTCGGACCAGGGCGTGCAGCTGCCAGCCGCGGCAGGCGATCAAGGCGGGCAGGAACCGTGCCATGTTCACCCCATAACGCCGCGTCTGCCGGATGATCGAGGTGGGCCCGTCCAAACGGACCCGGTAACGCCCCTCCGCCACCCGCGTGATCGTGTGCATCAGTCGAGCCAGTTTGGCATAGCGCAGGATCGTCTTGAAGTCGTCGCCAGCCCAAATCGTCAGGCCCGACGCATCGTACAGACAGGCCTGGACCTGCGCCACGTTATAGCGGGACAGCAGGGCGTTGGGACTGGGATAGCCGTCGAAGCGGATCAGGCGATGAAACTCGATCACGTCCGCGAACAGTTCCCGATCGATGTCGTGCCACGAGCGTCCCAACCGGGCGGCGATGCGTGCCTTGATCGTCGCCTCGGACGATTCGAACAAGCGATCGGGATGGCGGACCAGCGGATGGTGGCGGGCGGCCAGCCGGAATACCTGCTGCCGCAGACGAACCGCTCGTCCGCGACGGTCGCGGTCGTAAGTCGACACATCGTCCAACAGCTTGATGAAGCCCGCGATCCGCCGCTGGGGACAATCCGTTTCGGCAGCGAACACCGCTTGAACCGCCCGGTGCAAGTCCCGTCGGGTACGGCCCGCACCCCCGCGGTAGATCTTCAACATCTGCGTGGCATAGTGTTGGTAATGGCTGTGGGTGGGCTGGGTCAGTCGATCCGGCACGACACGTGCGCGTGCGAAATCGTAGTAAGCCAGCGCTTCTGCACGGGTCAACACGAGCGGGCCTCCTGCCGCTGATTCTTGGTGTTCGCGTAGGCATCCGAAGCCCGCCGCCGCCGCGAACGCTGGACGTCCTTGGTGTCCGCGCACACGATTTCGTACAAGCGGGCCTGCAGATTGCCACTGCGCCGCAAGATCCGGCCCAGCCGCTGTTTGGCTTGACGCGTGGACGAACTGCCACCGATCACCACCGCCACTTTAACCTCCGGCAAGTCCACCCCTTCGTCCAGAACCTGATTGGCGACCAGCGCCGGATAGCTGCCGCTGCCCAGTCCCTCCAGCACCTCCAGCCGCTCCTGCTTGCCGCAATGACTTAACAGACACGGTACCAGGAACCGCCGCGAAACCTCGCGGGCCATGGCATTGGACCCGGTGAACACCAGACAAGGTTCGCCTTGATGCAGGCGAAACAGATCTTCCAGAACGCGCAGTTTCTCTTGAGCGCGATCCTCGATCGCTTGGCGCGCACGGTAAGCTTGCAGCGCGGCACGCGCCTCGGGCGTGCGAGCCGTGTCGGCGCACACGTCCTGCCAGCGATAGTTCGGATTCTCGCGGCGGCGGGCATGCATGTAACGTCGCACGACATCGGACAACTGGTTGTAACGCGCCTGTTCCACATCGGACAAATATACGGGAATCCGCACCACCTCGTACCGAGCCAAAGAACGACCGGCGACTTCGGCCAGCGGCAAGTTGTAGACCTCCGGGCCGATCAGCCAGGCCAGATCCACATGCCGATCATCAGCTCGCTCGGGCGTCGCGGTCAAACCCAGCCGGTAAGTCGCGGCACACATGCAGGCGGCGTCGCGTCGCTGCGGGCCGGGCAAATGGTGGCATTCGTCGAAAACAATCAGCCCAAACCGGTTTCCCAACCGATCCATGTGCAGGTACGCGCTGTCGTAGGTTGTGACCGAAACGGGACGAACCCGGTACGCATTGTCGCCGATCACCCCCGCGTCGTACCCCAAGCCGGCCAGGATCCGCCGATGCCATTGGTACATCAGGTCGCGAACGGGGGCCACGACCAGCGTGCTGAGCGATTGTTGTGCCATGATCGTCAAGGCGATTTCGGTCTTCCCCGTTCCCGTGGGCATGACCACATAACCGCTCCCCCGCGACCTCCAAGCCGCGACTGCTTGGCGCTGCTCGTCCCGCAAAGGATGTACCTGTACCTGCGGCCACCGCACGGCGGGCCAATCGGGAACCGTATCTTCGAGTTGCTGTCTCGATTGCTGGAGGATTTGCACGACCCGCGGGTAGTGCAGGGCATCGCCCCGCCAAGCCGGCAGTCGCGGATCCCAGTCGCCGAACTCGGCCAGCCCGGCGGGCAGCGCCGAGTAGGGCAGTCCCGTCAGCACCAGGGTGCCGCGGGAAAACGCCAACGAGACTTTTTTCGCAGGATGGTTCACGGCCGAAACGACCTCGGAAAATCGGACTCGCCAACGCGAACGCCCGGTTAAGGGAGCGAGCCCCGGAATTCGGGTTTCCAAGCCTAGCTTTTGACTATTGTACCTGATTCCCAGCATCCGCCACGCTTCCGCTCGCCTTGCCGGGCCCGTCTTGCTATAGTATCCGAAACGTGTTTCGTCGTGATACGCTCTAATTGGTGATAGAAGAATCCCCGTAACAAGGGTTTTTTATGTCGAATCTGTCCGTCGAGCGTCGCCATGCTCGGCCCGCGGGTTCCCGCCAGCAGTTGTTTGCCTTGGCTCTGTTGCGCATCGGGATTGGTTGGCATTTGGCCTACGAAGGTTTGGCCAAGCTGCTGGATCCGCACTGGACGTCGGCGGGTTATCTGCGGACGGCCGAGTGGTGGGGGGCGGACGTATTTCGAGCGATTGCCGCCGATGCCTTCTGGTTGCCCGTTGTGGACCAACTGAACATCTGGGGCCTGCTATTGATCGGGACCTGTCTGATGTTGGGCCTGCTGACCCGGGTGGCAGCGGTGCTGGGAATCGTTCTTTTGGGCCTTTATTATATGGCTCACCCTCCTCTGTTTACGGCCGCGCCGTTGCCGCTGGAAGGCAACTACCTGATCGTCAACAAGAACGTCATCGAGATGTTGGCACTGTTGGTGGTCGCTTTGCTGCCGGCCACGCCCTTGGGGCTGGATCGTTATGCCGTGGCTGTCTGGCGTCGCGTGACGCGTGGGGTGGGCAAGATAAATATTTCAGGGGGTGTTTCGGAGCCTGTTTCGGCGCGCGATCTGCCGACATTGGCCAGGCGGCAGGCCTTGACCGGTCTGCTGGGCATGCCGGTCGTGGGGGCGTTTGTGATGGCCGTGCTGCAGAAACGGGGTTACCGGAGCGAGGAGGAACGGCAACTGGCGGGCGTTCGCGTCGTCACGGATGCCACCTCGGGTGCCACGGAGAAATATCAGTGGGAAACGCTGGAGCAGCTGAAGGGTCGAGTGCCCACGGCGCGGTTGGGCCATGTGCAACTCAGCCGCCTGGTGATGGGTGGTAATTTGATGAACGGTTTTGCTCATGCCCGCGATTTGATTTACGTTTCGAAGTTGATCAAGGCGTATCACGATCGCGAGAAGATTTTTGAGACGTTCCGTTTGGCGGAAGCCTGCGGCATCAACACGATCATCACCAATCCGATTTTGGCCCCGGCGATCGTCGACTATTGGGAGCACGGGGGCGGCAAGATTCAGTTTATTGCTCAGTGTCGTGGTCGGGACAATCGCGAGCTGCTGGAGATCTTACAGTTTGCGGTCGACAACGGCGCGTGCGCCGCGCACATTCAGGGTGCGGCGGCGGACACGTACGTTCGCAGCGAAAACTTCGATTCGATCGTCTGGGCGTTGGACCGGATGCGCGAGTTCGGGTTGCCGGCGGGAATCGGAGCCCATTACCTGGAGACGGTGGTGGCCTGTGTCGAGCGGGGGATTGTCCCGGATTTCTGGATGAAGACCCTGCACCATCACAACTACTGGTCGGCCAATCTGGAGGGGCGAGATCATGACAACATCTGGTGTGAGCAGCCGGACGAAACGATCGCTTACATGGCGGATTTGCCGCAACCCTGGATTGCCTTCAAGGTATTGGCGGCGGGCGCGATTCACCCCCAGGTCGGTTTCAAACACGCGTTTACCAACGGAGCCGACTTCATCTGCGCCGGCATGTACGATTTCCAGGTGGTCGAGGATGCCAACATCGTCTACGAATTGCTGGCCGGCGATCTGCCTCGCCAACGCCCCTGGTGTGCGTAGAGCGGCAGCCTCATGTCAAAACAGCCTAACGGGTTCGCGTTGCGACATCGTCACGAGAACCCTCTTTGTGGGGAGAGAATGAGATGCGAATTGCCTTGACCGGCGCGACGGGTTTTATCGGCCGTTACTTGGCGCGTCAGCTGGTTGGCGCCGGGCACCGGCTGCGCTGCTGGTACCGGCCGCAAAGTGACCGGACGGGTTGGGAACCCCAGGCGGATGCTCTGGCCTGGATTCCAGGTGACTTGGGGGATGAGCAATCCGCTGCGGAGTTGGTTGCGGGTTGCGATGCCGTCGTGCATGCCGCCCTGTACCATCCGGCGGGCGGTTTTCGGGGCGGCGAGGGCGAACTGCTGCCGTTCGTGGAGAAGAACGTCCTGGGTACGATCCGCTTGATCGAAGCAGCGCGGCAGGCCGCTGTCCCGCGTTTCGTGTTCCTTTCGACCTGTGCAGTGCACGAGAAGATTCTCGAGGACCGTGCTCTGGACGAAGCCCATCCCTTGTGGCCGACCAGTCATTATGGCGCGCACAAGGCGGCGATCGAGAAGTTCGTGCACAGCCACGGCCTGGGCGCCGGTTACCCGATCTGTGCCCTGCGACCGACGGGCGTGTACGGTTTGAACCACCCCGCGAACGCCAGCAAGTGGTACGATCTGGTGGCGGCAGTCGTGCGTGGCGAGCCGGTGCACTGCCAGCGGGGTGGCAAGGAAGTGCACGCGGCCGACGTGGCGCGGGCCGTGGAAATCCTACTGCAAGCCGAGCAGATTGCCGGCCAGGCGTACAACTGCTACGACCGGTACATCTCCGAGTACGAAGTGGCCCAGCTCGCGCGGCGGATCGCGCACAGTTCCAGCGAGATCACGGGCCAGCGGAACCGTCCCCGGCACCAGATCGAAACGGGCAAGCTGCGAGCCCTGGGCATGGAGTTCGGCGGGCAGGAGCTTCTGGAGCAAACGGTCGCCCAACTGGTTGCCGCCGTATCTGCCTGAGAATCTACGGTATTGGGTTCTTCTGCTCCTGTCATCCACGGCTTAACGCTGCAAAGTGCCGGCCTGCCCAATCCCGTACGCGTGCTGGCAGGAACCTGAACTTGCCGCACACGGGGTTCTGTCGCGGTTGCCGGGGATCAACCTTCCCGTGCTTCCAGTTCTTCCCAGCGGGCGAAGGCGGCGTCTCGGCGGGTTTCCAGATCGCTCAGCACGGCGGCGTCCGCTGCGATTTGTTCGCCCGGCCGTTTGTAAAATTCGGCTTGCGACATCGCTTCGTGGAACTCGGCAATCCGCGCTTCCAACGCTTCGATCTGCTCGGGCAGCGAGGCCAACTCCTGCTGCTCGCGATAACTCAGCCGGGCGGTCTGCTGCCCGGGGCGCGCGGGTGATTTGGCCGCCGAGGGTGCCGAGGTCGGGGCGCTGGACGCGGCCGTCGCGGCTCGCTGACGCACCCAGTCGTCGTAGCCGCCGACATACTCCTTCAAACCCTCCGGCTCGAAGACGATCGAACTGGTCACCACCTGGTTCAGGAATTCGCGATCGTGACTGACCAGCAGCACCGTTCCCGGGAATTCGACCAGCACCTCTTCCAGCAGTTCCAGCGTCTCGGTATCCAGATCGTTCGTCGGTTCGTCCAGGACCACGATATTGGCGGGGCGTGCGAACAGCCGAGCCAGCAGGACGCGGTTCCGTTCTCCGCCCGACAGGAAACGCACCGGAGTGCGGGCCCGTTCGGGCGTGAAGAGAAAGTCCTGGAGGTAGCCGAGCACATGCCGCGTCCGCCCGCCGACCCGCACCGAGTCGCTGCCTTCGCCGACGTTCTCTTGCACCGTCTGCTGTTCGTCCAACTGGGCACGGAGCTGATCGAAATAGGCGATTTCCAGGTTAGTGCCCCAACGGACTCGGCCGTGTTGCGGCGCCAATTCGCCCAGCAACACGCGGAGCAGCGTGGTCTTACCCACTCCGTTGGGTCCGATGATGCCGATCTTGTCACCCCGCAGCACGGTGGTGGAGAAGTTTTGGAACAGGCACTGGTTGCCGAACGAGAAGCCGATCTCACGGGCTTGGATCACAAGCTGGCCGCTGCGTTGTTCCTGCTGCAATTGCAGGCGGACATTTCCCCAACGTTCCTGCCGTTGTTGGCGTTGGCGGCGCAGCTCTTGCAGGGCCCGCACGCGGCCTTCGTTCCGCGTCCGCCGGGCTTTGACTCCTTGCCGGATCCAAACTTCCTCCTCCGCCAGCCGCTTGTCGAACAGCGCCTGCTGCTTCTCTTCCGCCGCCAGCACCGCCTCCTTCCGCTGCAGGAAGGTCGTGTAGTCGCAGGACCAATCGTACAGTTGCCCCCGATCCAATTCCCAGATCCGCTGGGCCAGTCGGCGGAGGAAACGCCGGTCGTGGGTGACAAAGATCAAGGCTGCGGGCCAGCTGCTCAAAAACTGCTCCAACCAGTCGATGGCCGCAATATCCAGATGGTTGGTCGGTTCGTCCAGCAGCAGCAGGTCGGGCTCGCCGGCCAAGGTTCGGGCCAGCAGGACTCGCCGCTTCATCCCGGAGGACAGTTGCGGGAACGGCAGTTGGCCGTCCAGTTCCATGCGGGAGAGGATCTGTGCGACGCGATGCTCCTGCAGCCAAGCCGTTTCGGGATCGGGCGGATGCGGCGGCAGACCGGCAGCGACGATCTGCCGGACCGTTCCCTGCAGGCCGGCCGGCACTTCCTGGGGCAACCGGGCGACCCGCGTGCCGGGCGCCAGCATCACCTGCCCCGCGTCGGCTTCCAATTCACCGGCCAGCAGGCGCAGCAAGCTGGACTTGCCCGCTCCGTTGCGGCCCAGCAAGCCGATTCGCTGGCCCGGCTCGATCCGGCTGAAGATCCCGTCCAACAGCGGAGGACCGCGAAAACGGAGACTCAGATTTTCCAAGGTCACGAGTGGAGGCATCAGCAGGCCCGGGGTCAACGAAGCGGCGGTTTGCCCAACCAACGCCGCAGCAGACCGATCTGGCCCGCGTGCAACATCTCGTGGTGAGCACAGAAAAACAAGGCGCCCAGCTTGGTGTCAAACACCACATGCGGCTCCTCGATCCGTTCCGCCAGATCCTGCTCGCGGACGGCGGCCAATTCCTCCAGGGCCTGCTGGTGGACGCGGTCGAAGACCTGGCGGATCTCCTCCGGCGACGGACAGCGAGCGGGATCCGATGGCGGGGTCGAACCGCGACTGAATTGCTTGCGAAAACGACCGGACATCAACTGCAGGTCCGTCTCGCGCCGGCCGCGGATGCGAAACATGCACAACCCGTACTCGGCCATCGCCAGATGCCCCACCTGCCAGGCAATCGAGCTCGTCTCGCCCGGCGTCTGCAGCCATTGCTCCGGCTCCAGATCGGCCAGCAGGGTCAGGGTATATTCGCGGGCGGCGACAATCTGCCGCCGGGCCAACTCCAAAGCCGAAACAGGCTCCCCCATCGTGCTCCTCCTTTCACTTAGGCCTGCAGATGCCGAGCCAACACGGAACGCACCCGCTGCCACATTGCCGGAGACAGCACGTGGCCGGCACCGGGTTCGATAAAATAGGTGAATTGCTCCTCGGCATCCACCGCCCGATAGGCTTTCGCGATCCGCTCGACCCCCGCTCGGACCTCCGCGATCGGGCTGCCTCCATCCCGTTCGCCGAAGTTCAGATGCAAAGCCCGCGGGGCGATCTGCGCCGCAATGTCCGGCGTGTCCCCGTATTGCATCCAACCCGGAATGAAATTGGGAAAGCAGTGCAACAGGCCCGAGCGATGGATGGCGGCATAGGTCGGCAGGCAGCAGTTGCCGACCAGACACTTCAAACGCGGCTCCCAAGGTCCGACCAACCAGGTATGCGTCGAACCCATCGAATGACCGTAGCAGCCGATCCGTTCCGGAAGCACCTCGGGACGTCCGACCAGATAATCGATCGCGCGCCGCATATCGAGGATGTTCTTCCAAGCCAAGCATTTGCCCGCCACCACATACCGCAGGAACTCGAAACGCTCGAAATTGCCCCCTTGCAAGCGGTCGCTCTGCCGTTCTTCGAAGCACAGGGCATCGGGGCAGAGCACCACATAGCCCTCGCGTGCCAGGGCCACGCCCGTGTGATGCCTCGGGTCGCCCGCCCAACCCGCCGGTTCACTCTTGCCCCAATGCCACTGCCCGTTGTGCTGGTGCCAGACGGCGACCGCCGGTGCGGGATGTGCCGCGTCCACACCCTCGGGGACCAGCAGCAGGGCGGGAACGCGATCGCCCGGCTCGACCTGATAGGTCAGCGATTCCACGCGATAGCCCGACTCGGGCCGGATCTCACGCACTTCGGG
>SLMF01000604.1 GCA_007133715.1 Planctomycetaceae bacterium | reverse complement strand
TATTTCCTGCGAGTTGCCTAACTTGGGTTGTGTGGCAGGCGGCCGTCGCATCCGGTTTCTTCGAGGGAGTTGGCCCGTGAACCGTCGTTTTGTGCTCTTGACCGAAGGCTTCGGCAACCCGATACGCGGCAAGACGGCCGCCTGTGTCATCCGCTACTGCCCGGACGAGGTACTGGCGGTATTGGACAGCACGGGCGTGGGGCAGACCAGCGGCGATCTGTTGGGGGTGGGCGAGGTCCCGGTGGTCGGTTCGCTGGCCGACGTACCGCAGGCTCGCACCCTGCTGATCGGGATCGCGTTGCCGGGTGGTCAACTGCCTCCGGCTTGGCGCGCGATCGTGTTGGATGCCCTTGGTCGGGGGATGGATGTGGTATCGGGGATGCACGATTTCCTGGCCGATGATCCGGAAATGGCCGCTGCGGCTCGTCGGCACCAGGTCCGTTTGATCGACGTGCGCAACCAGCGGATTCGTCGCTGTGCCCGGGCCGAGGGACTGCGGGAGGAGTGTCTGCGAATCCACACGGTGGGCCAGGACTCGAGCCTGGGAAAGATGCTGACCAGCATGGAACTGACGCGTGCCCTGCAAGCGGCGGGGCGGGACGCCAAATTCGGGGCGACCGGCCAGACCGGGATCATCGTGGAAGGCCAGGGCTATCCGATCGATTGCATGGTGGCCGATTTCATCAGCGGCGCCGCGGAACAACTGGTCCTGGATCATCAGCATCACGAGATTTTGATCATTGAAGGCCAAGGCAGCCTGAGCCATCCGTCCTTTTCGGGCGTCACGTTGGGCTTGCTGCACGGCTGCCAGCCCCACGGTCTGATCCTTTGTTACGAAGCCGGCCGGAAGTCGGCCTTGGGACTGGACCATGTCCCGCTGACTCCGCTGGCCCAGCTCCGCCAGCTGTACGAACAGGTGGCGTCCCTGCTGCGCCCCTGCCGGGTGATCGGCATTTCGCTCAACGGCCGCCGCCTGACGGCGGCCGAGGCGGCCGAGGAACGGCGGCGGCGGGAGCAGGAATTCCAGTTGCCGGTCTGCGACGTGATCCGCGACGGCCCGCAACCGCTGGTCGACGCCGTCCTGAAACTGGCTGCCGAACGTTCCGCGTCCCCCTGAGGAGGCACCGCCGTGAAGCTGGCCATGTATCGTTTCGATCTGCCGTTGCGACACGTGTTCACGATCGCCCGCGGATCGGTATCGGTCCAGCCGACTCTGGTGGTCGAACTCAGTGAGGGCGGATTGCGGGGTTATGGCGAGGCGACGACGAACCCCTACTACGGGGCCGAGCTCGAGACGATGGTTCGCGCGCTGGACGCCCTGCGACCACAGCTCGAAGCCTGGCAATTGGACGCCCCGGCCGCGTTATGGCAAGCCGTGCAACCGGCCTTGGCCGAACACCCCTTTGCCCTGTGCGCCCTGGACCTGGCCGCTCACGATCTGTGGGGCAAACTGCGGGGCCAACCCGTCTATCGATTGTGGGGGCTCGACCCGCGGCAGGGGCCCCTCAGCAATTACACGATCGGCATCGCGGACATCGACGTGATGCTGGCTAAGATGCGGGAATTCCCCGGCTGGCCGATCTATAAGATCAAGTTGGGAACGAAGCAGGATCTGGAGATCGTGCGGGCTCTCCGCCGCCAGACGGACGCGGTGTTTCGCGTCGATGCCAACTGCGGCTGGACGCCCGAGCAGACGCTCCGCAATGCGGTCGCCTTGCGTGCTTTGAACGTCGAGTTCATCGAACAGCCGTTGCCGGCCGACCAGCATCAGGCGATGCGGCGGTTGCGTGCGGAGAGCGCCCTGCCGCTGTTCGCCGACGAAAGCTGTCTGGTGGAACAGGATGTGGAGCGTTGCCACGAGGGCTTTCACGGAATCAACATCAAGCTGGTCAAGTGTGGAGGTTTGACGCCTGCGCGGCGAATGATCCACCGTGCCCGCCAATTGGGATTGCAGGTCATGGCGGGCTGCATGACCGAATCGACCGTGGGCATCTCGGCTTTGGCCCAGCTGTTGCCCCTGCTGGACCATGTGGACATGGACGGCGCGCTGCTGTTGGCCGAAGACATCGCCCGCGGCGTCCGTCTGGAGCAAGGGCGCTGCCGGTACCCATCGGTCAACGGCACGGGCGTCGAGTTGACCGCGGCGGGCGAGTTGGTCGGCGGGGCACGCTAAGACTGCCTCCTGTGCTCGCTTCTTCGTAGAGCACGCAAAAGGACGCTTTGCGCCGTGGCTTTGCCAAGCGAACGGTCCAGATCACCGGGGCCGCGCCGTTGAGCTTTCCACTTGTCAGGACGTCGTCGCGGCCTTCGGTTTATCCGATTTTCCGTCGTGTTTTGGTTTCCATATCGGGCGACCTGACGCCTCGTGTCGTTGCCGTGCATTGTCGAGCGTGGCAACGAAATCGCCACCAAATCGGTCCGACATTTCACGTCGCACTCTTAGAACTTTATTCATGCCCGGTGGGGCGCAAAGGGGGAGGAAATGCGCAGCAAGCCAAACCTTGCAGGCCGCCAGACCGCGTTACCTACATCATCGGCAGCAAGGCTACACGCCCTTGCTGTTTGTCCGCGAAACCAAGACGCTTCCCACGGACTCGCCAGCCCCTACTGTTTTCTGGGCCCCTGCCGCTACCTGCAGCATCAAGGCAGCCGTCCGATCAGCATCATCTGGCAGCTGGACCATCCGGTTTCCGCCCGTCTGTTCCGCACCTTGGCCCGCCAAGCAGCCGGATAACCCGCCCCGTGCAAACAGCCCGCATCGCGCACAAAGCTGGCGGTTGCCAAACCTGGTTCCTACGACGCAAGCTCGGTGGGGAGCTGCCCGCGCCATCCACGCGTCCGCACAAGAACCAGAATCAGTAGCCATCCTGCCCGACGCAGCCTGATCGTACGAACTCTTGTATTCTGCCGCCGACGCGGCGGCTCTGGGGCGTGCTAGCCCGCCGGTATGCGGGGTAGCACGCGTCAAATCTGATCCTCAGTCTGGCACTGAAAGCCGTGTCTTGCAAAGGTTTTCTGACAAACTTTTCCAGGGATGCCCGTGCGGCGCTATCGGTGCCGTGTAGCACGCTTTAGACCCCTCTGAAGCAGTTCTCGGAGTTCTCGGGTAATCATCCAAGGGTCCTTACCTGTGACTTTAGACTGTAATTCGCACTTGAGCAACCCACCTGGGAGATGTGTCCCAGCCGCTGACGAGGAACGCGTTGGCGGCCGCCGACCAGTCGACCAGGTACAGACCCTCGATCTGCTGCAGCTCGGCGGTCTGGCGCCCGAAGTCGTCATAGCGGACCAGGATGTCCGAGCCGTCGGTCAAGGTGGTGGTCGTGCGGTTGCCGAAGGGGTCGTAGCCGTAGGAGCGGGTTTGCACGGCGCTGTCGTCGTTGGCGATCACATTGCCGGCGGCGCCTGCGACCTGGATGGCATTGGCGCGCTGCGTCGCCCTACTGCCCGCTCTGCATCCTCTTGGGACAGATCGTTCCACCATTTCCAAGCAACCAATCGCCAAACAATGGTTCCTGACACCTTTTCTCTGAGCGACCTTTTCTCGACTTAAAGAGGTGCGATCCGCCGTTCCCTGCGGGCTTGGCAGCGGGGACAGAAAAAAGTCGCGCGTTGGGCTTGCACCATCCGCTGCACCGTGCCCCGGCCGCAGCTCGGACACGGTTGAGCCTCGCGGGCATAGACCCGGTGATGCTGCTGGTAGCGGCCGGGATGATTCAAGGCGTTGCGATAGGTTCCGTCGGCCAGGGTGGAGCCTTCGTAACGGATGGCTTCGTCCAAAACGTCGCGGATCGCGGTGTGGAGACGCTGCCATTGGCGGCCGGTCAGACGGTTGCAGGGGATGGTCGGATGAAGGCCTGCAACGTGCAATATTTCCGAGGCGTACAGGTTGCCAATCCCCGCCAGTGCCTGTTGATCGAGCAACGCCACCTTGATCGCCCGGCGGCTGGCGCCCAACTGTTGGCGGAGTTCGGCTCGCGAGATCTGCAGTGCGTCGGGCCCTAACCGGCCCGCAGCGAACCACGTCTGGAACTCGGCCACCGCCATCAAGCGGACCGAGCCCAGGCCGCGACGGTCCCAATAACTCAGTTGGCTGGCCGCCACGTCCGCCAAGCCCAAACGGAAACGCAGGTGGTCGTGATCGGGCGGGTCCTCCAGCAGAACCAGCCCTGTCATCCGCGGTTCGAAGACAATCGCCGCGCGATCGTCCAATCGCACCACCAGCCGCTTGCCACACCGCTCGACCGCCGCCACTCGCCGCTGCAAGACACGGTTGCGAAAGGTGCGCAGCGAGGGCGAGACGGCGATCGGCTTCAGACGGCAGGGTGGACGTTGCACGGCGATGATCCGGCCGCCGACGATCGCGGCAATCCCCCGCCGCATCGTCTCGACCTCGGGCAACTCGGGCATGGCACGTCCCTCGCGGGCGAGCACCGGCGGGAAAGGGCCACGCAGCCGCTGATTCCCGCCCCCGCATGGGCTCCGGTTGGTCCGGCTAACTCAGTCCTGCGCCAAGTACGCTTCGTAGTACTCCGCCGCCAGGGCACGCAGGCGAGCTTCCTCGGTCTCGTTGATCTGCCCGGCCGTCTCCAAAGCCGAAATCTGCTGGACGATGAATCGGAACGACAACTCACGCGACTCGCCGGCCGCTAACTCGTCCTTGTGGAAAAATCCGAAACGGCCGTAATCCCGCCACGACAACTCCTCCGTCGGATTCGTCGGCGCGTTCAGCTGGGTTACCAAGTACCAGTTGTCTCCCTTGGGATACACAAACTGTACCCATTGGAAATCGTCACTGATCAAGCGGCCGCCACGATCCTCCAGACCGGTGGGTTCCCACAAATAGGACGTCTCGTTGGCTCGGTCGCCCACCGTGTGATGGGCCCGGTAATGGACACCCGCGTGCTGCAAATCCCCGTCCAACCTCAGATCCCGCTCGGCCGTCAACGTCGTGTCGAAATCGACAATCGTCCGCCCGTTACACTGCGAGATGGTCAGACGGCGGTTCTCGACCAACACCAGGTTCTCGTCCGCTTCGGCGTGCCGGGAACGCCAGTTCATGGTCGTGTCCAACTTCACCCCGCCGTCGCAGATTTCGGCTTCATAAGCCGCCAGTTCGATCCGGCCCCCGGCTCGCAAGTGCCACAGGTCGTCCACGCCCAGGTCGGTATGGATCCGATTCCAACCGATGAAGATTCCGCGATGGTGGGGGAATCTGCCCAAATCCTGGCCGTCCGCATCCATCCCGGACATGGTCAATTGGTTGCCTTCCGCATCGTAGACGTGCAGATAGGTCTTCGATTGCCCCTCGCCATAGATCAGCGCAGCCACCGGGTTCGAATCGTTCAAAACATCGATGCGACTGCCGGGCAGCTCCGGGTTCTCGCGATCTACCACCGTCCACTCAGCCATCGCAGGCAGGGTCAGGATCATCAAGCAACTGGCCATACCGGCCGAGATCAATTTGCGGCAAAAGTTCATGTCGGCTCCTCTCGGGTGTCTGTTCGGTTTCATCAACGGGCCGAAATTCCGGCTCCCAAACGCTGCTGATTCTGGACAGAACACGGCGGGTTGTCAAGTCGCGGGGCAATTCGAGCGCCCCTGGTTGCCACGCGAGGAGAGTGGCGATTAAGATGGCCTGGCCGGGTTTTATCGGGGTACCCGCGACTAGACCGCACTGGGCCCCTGGTCCTGACCGCCCACCTGAATCGTCTGTTCGAGGGGTAGCACAAAGATCTTGCCATCCCCCCAACTGCCCTCGGGACCAGAACGCGCCACGCGGACCAAGGTCTCGAGCGTCCGATCCAGAAAGTCGTCATTGACGGCGATCTCCAAGGCGACCTTGCGGACCAGCTGCGTCTTGTACTCGATCCCCCGGTAGGTCTCCGAATGGCCCCGCTGCCGCCCGTACCCCTGCGCGTCGCAGACCGTCATCCGCTCGACTCCCACCCGCTGCAACGCCTCCTGAACCGCATGCAACTTGGGGGGCTGAATCAGGGCAATGATCAGTTTCATCAGCAGGATCCTTGTCCCCGTCAACACGGACGGGCCACTATTGCAGCGATTTGGCCACATCCGTGCGATAAGCGGATACTGCCGGGAAGAAACCAAACAGGATCGCCAGCAGGATCAACGAAGGAATCAACAAGGCTTCGGCCAGATTGATGTCAAAAAAACCGATGGAAACACCCGTACGGGCTTCGATCAGCGGATTGGCCAGCACGGCCAGCACATGGGCCAGCAGCCATCCGATCAGCCCGCCTCCCAAGGACAACACAATCGACTCCAACAGGATCACCGCCATCACCGTGTCGCGGCCCGCCCCCAGGGCCCGCATCACGGCGATCTCGTGTCGCCGATCGCTCATCGAATTGTAAATGCTGACCAGGATGCTGATCCCGGAGACCACGCACACCATGGCGGTCAAGCCCAGGAGCACGGCCTGCACCGGCCGGACGATCACATCGAACAGATGGTAGATCTCCAGCACCGGAAGCACCGCCTGAGCGTACGGGCTGCTGTCGATCCGGTCCTGCAGGATGGGGGTCACCGCCATGTCGGCCGTCCGCACCAGCATCGCCGTCACCTCCCGCTGGGCGATCGGCAGGGGCTGGTCCGGATCGCGTTCCCCGACGTCTGGCAGGCTTTCGACGGGCTTGGCATGGCCCTCCATCAAGAAGAAGCCTTCCATGTTCACGAAGACCGCCCGATCCGTGGGCGTCGCCGACGGTTTCAAGATCCCCACGACGGTAAAGCCTTCATCGTGGCCCCAACCCTCCGGGTCGCCATGAGCCGGCTTGATGACATCCCCCAGTTCGAAGCCCAATTCGGCCGCGACAATCGAGCCCACCACGGCTTCGAAAAAACCGTGCTCCGGGCTGTGCCGCAGAAAATTCCGGCCGCGAGCAAACGCGAACGGCTGATCCCCCTCAGGGCCATGACGTAAAACCTCGAAAAACGCCGGGGTCGTACCCACCGCCCGAAATCGTCCGACATAGTCCCCCAAACAGAGCGGGATCGCGAACTCGACGTGCGCGCCAAACTCGCCCTCACGGCCCAAGTCCAAATCGCCCGGATCACCCAACTCCGACCGCCGCTCCTCCGCCGTCTTGAACTCCAAATAGTAATCGTACGGGATGTTCTGCACCGGTTGACTCAGGTAATACACCGAGTTCAACGTCAATTGCAGCTTGCCGCCCTTGGCACCCACGATCATGTTGTAACCCAAACTGGCGTTGCTGCGGAACGAATCCGAAACCACGCCGTGGATCACCAACACCACCACGACCAGCAAGACCCCCAAGGCCATCGACAGCGCGGTCAATAACGAGGCCACGCCCCGCTGTTGAATGCTCCGCCAGGCGATCCGAAACAGACTCATGCCACCGCCTCCTCCGCTTCCTCCGCCTGCGGAGCCGTCCGAGCCACGCGATTGAGTACGTCCAGCCGGTCAACCCGCTCGAATTGCTCCGCAACCTCCATCGCATGCGTGACCATCACCAGCGTGACCCGCTCCTCGCGACAGGTCGTGCGGATCAAATCGACAATGTGCTGCTGGTTCGCCCGATCGACGTTCGCCGTCGGTTCGTCTGCCAAGATCAGACTGGGGCGATTGGCCAAGGCCCGAGCCACCGCCACCCGCTGCTGCTCGCCCACCGACAACGCCGCGGGTTTGTGCGTCCGCCGATGCTGCAAGCCAACTCGCTCCAGCAACTCTCCGGCCCGCTTGCGGTCCCGCCGATTGCGAGCAAACGTCATCCCCAACAGGACATTCTCCAAGGCCGTGAACGCGGGCAGCAGATTGAAGGTCTGAAACACATAACCGATCTTGGCTGCCCGAAAGCGGTCCCGAGCTGCCTCGGACAACCGCACCACGTCCACCCCATCGATGCGAATCACCCCGCTATCAGGGCGGCTGATGCCCGCAATGACGTGCAACAAGGTGGTCTTGCCGCAACCGCTGGGCCCCACCAACAGCATCTGCTCGCCCTGCGCCACAGAAAACGACGGAATGTCCAAAATGCGAAGAATCTTCCCGTCGGGTTCGCGATAACTCTTCTTGAGCTTTTCCACAATCAGTGTCACGGTCCGCCTCTGACGAATACTTTCCAAGCATCAATCAAGCACGCCCTTCTGCCTCGGCTTCGTCGAAATCATCCTGCTCGAGGTTCAACAACGCGTCGTTGGCGTCTTCGAACGTATCGTAGGGGCCCGCATCGGCCAAAAGGGCACCGTGCTGCGCCGCCACATCCTCGGCCGTCATGTGGGCAGGTTGGGGTTCGATGGTCAAACCGTCTTCGGTCTCGATGATGACAAACATCGCTTGCTCCTTT
>SLMF01000690.1 GCA_007133715.1 Planctomycetaceae bacterium | reverse complement strand
ATGGCGGGCAAACGCGATTACTACGAGGTCTTGGGGGTTTCCCGCAGCGCCGCCGAGAAAGAGATCGCCGCAGCGTATCGCAAGTTGGCGATCCGTTATCATCCGGACAGCAATCCGGGCGACGAGACGGTGACGTCGAAGTTCAAGGAGGCGGCGGAAGCTTACGAAGTCCTCCGGGATGCGGACAAGCGAGCGATTTACGATCGGTACGGTCATGCCGGTTTGGAGCGTGGCGGTTTTTCGCCTCAGTACGCGGACGTAGGCGACATTTTCGAGGCTTTTGGCGATCTGTTCGGTTTTGGCGATTTATTCGGCGGCGGCGGCGGCGGGCGGCGGCGGCGGGCGCGGCGGGGAGCCGATATCCGCTGTGATGTCGTGCTGGAACTCGAAGAAGCCGCCCGGGGGGTGACCAAGACGGTCGAATTTCGCCGCAGCGAGGTTTGCGAGACGTGCGCGGGCAGCGGCAGTCGGCCGGGCAGTTCGCCCGAAACGTGCCGTCGTTGTGGCGGCCGGGGCCAAGTGGTCCAATCGGCCGGGATCCTCCGCGTGCAAACCACCTGTCCCGCCTGCCGGGGCAGCGGCCAATTGATCGCCGATCCCTGTGGCGATTGTCACGGCTCGGGCTACGTGGATCGGCCGGTCAACTTGGAAGTCTCCATCCCGCCGGGCGTGGACACGAACATGCGGGTGCGGCTGAACGGCGAAGGTGAACCCAGTCCCGAGGGCGGCCCACGCGGCGATTGCTACTGCTTCGTCACCGTGCGACCCCACCGCTTGTTCCAGCGGGACGGCCAGCATCTGATTCTGCGGCTGCCGATCACCTACAGCCAGGCCGCACTGGGAGCCGAACTCGACGTGCCCACCCTGGCAGGTCCCGACAAGATCACCATCGCGGCCGGCACCCAGTCGGGTGACGTTTTCCGCTTGGAGGACCGCGGGATGCCGGACCCCCGAGGCGGACCTCGGGGCGATCTGCTGATCCAAACCTATATCGAAGTCCCCAAAAAACTGACGCCGCGGCAAGAAGAGTTGTTGCGCGAATTGGCCGAGGTCGAAAGCGCGCACGTCTCGCCGCATCGGAAAACGTTTTTGGAGAAACTGACCAGTTACTTCATGACGCGGGAAGAGGACGCCCCGTGATACCCGCGGCGTCCCACAAGGAATAGGCAATCATGATGAGCGAGCAAGCTGACGAAAAACCGGAAGTGAATCGAGCGGACGAGGTCAATGCGGAGGAGTCCTCGGCAGACGCAGCGCAGAAGGCGCCGCCCGGACCCGTGGAAGAAGCGGTCGAGCAGGCCCAGTTGGTGGCCCAACTCGAAGCGGATCTGGCCGAAGTCCAAAACCGGGCGCTCCGCGCCCAGGCGGAATTGGAAAACTTCCGCAAACGCGTCTATCGCCAAATGGACGAGGATCGCAAGTACGCCCTGATGCCCTTCCTCCGGGACCTGCTGCCGGTGCTGGACAACCTGCAGCGGGCCCTCGAGGCCGCGGAGAAACATGCGACAGCCGGCGATAGCCTCTTGGAAGGGGTCCGGTTGGTCCAGCAGCAGTGGCGGGATGTTTTTGAAAAGCACCACTGCACGGTCATCGATGCGGAGGGTACACTATTCGATCCGCACGTACATGAAGCCATCGCCCAGTTCCCGCATCCCGAGGTGCCTGCCGACCATGTGATCCAGGTTACGCAAACCGGCTACCTCTTGCATGACCGCGTGGTCAGACCGTCCAGGGTGGTTGTTTCAGGGGGAGCCGAGTCGCCGTCAGCCGGGGAGGTTGCTGGAGAGCAGGGTCCTGTAGCGGACGGGACCACGTGAATCAAGGCGTGGTGAAATTAGTCCAACCAGGGGCTCGAGCGGACTCGGCGTTTCCAGTCGGAGCCGTAACGGCCACGTGAATAGAGGAGAATCGGATGCCAACTTATGACTATGAATGTAACGAATGTGGTCACACGTTCGAATTGTTCCAGACGTTCAGCGAGCCGGTGAAGCGCAAGTGTCCCGAGTGTGGCAGGCTCAAGTTACGGCGTCTTTTTGGAACGGGTGCGGCCCTGTTGTTCAAGGGTTCCGGGTTCTACCAGACCGATTACCGCAGCGAGTCTTACAAGAAGGCGGCCGCGGCCGACAAGCCGTCCGAGTCCAAAGCGAAGAAATCCGATGGTGAGAAGTCGAAGAGTGCTTCCGGCGAGAAAGCCGTCGCCGCCAGTTCCTGACGCGACCACGCGGCGGTGTCCCACGTGCGGGGTACGGTTTCCAGCGGAGACTTCGGCCGCGTTCCCATTTTGCAGCCAGCGATGCCGTGGGATTGACCTGGGCCGCTGGCTGGACGAAGCTCAGGGTTTGCCGATCACCGACGAAGAGCAGGGCGACGCGGAGGCGGGAAGCTTGGCAGATTGAGCGACGGGAAGGATCGGGCACACGCACATCGTGACGGCGCTCCGGTCGTAGCCGATCCGCCGGAAGACAGCGGGGAATTCCGTTTTTGGCAGGAGGAGAGGTGACATGGCGACCGAGCGTGTGGTCGTACGTGAAATGGCATGGCGCGAGCTGTGCCCCTGGCTGATCCTGTTTCGGACCTTCGGACTGGCGATCAGTTTGCCGATTCTGTTCTTGGCGACGCTCGGGACGCTCTTGACCCCGTTGGGATGGATCGGGAGTGAAGCCTGGCTGATGCCGGGCCATGATCGCGAGGACGCGGCATTCCGCCGTGTGGCGATGGCCGACAACACCCGCTGGGCCCACGAACTGAGGGACGAGTGGGCACCTCTATCGATGTTTCCCCAGTCGATTGGGGAGATCGTGCACACGGACCCCAGCATTATCGAGCCCATCTATCGCCGGTTTGTCTGGCCGCTGGCCAGCGTGTTTCGTGGCGAGGTCCGAGGAGCACGGCTGGGAGTCCTGCTGTTGGGAACCCTGTGGATGCTGCTGGTCTGGGGTTTTTTCGGCGGCGCGATCACGCGGATGGCGGTTGTCAAATTGGGTCGTGAGGAGCAGATCGGTTTAGGCGAAGCCCTGCGCCATGCCGCTGGCCGCTGGCTATCCTACATCAGTTCGCCCCTCTTTCCGCTGGTCGGGGTGGTGTTGATCGCCCTGCCGCTGGTGCTGATCGGCCTGCTGATGCGGACCAGCGGCGGCGTGCTGCTGGCGGGTGTTTTCTGGTTCCTTTTTCTCTTGGGGGGCCTGTCGATCACGATCCTTCTGTTGGGGCTGATGTTTGGTTGGCCCTTGATGTGGGGTGTGATCAGCAGCGAGGAGCAGGGTGACGCGTTTGACGCCTTCAGCCGCTCGTACTCCTACACCTTCCAGCGACCGTTGCATTATCTGTTCTACGCATTCTTAGCCACGTTCTTTGGCGCATTGGCATGGCTGCTGGTATTCCATTTTTCTGAAGCCGTGCTCTCCTTTTCTCGCTTACCCGCCCAGTTGGTGGTCGGATCGGAGCGCTGGTCGGAGTTGAGTTCAGCGATTGCCAATCCGGGTTTTCGTTGGGAGCCGGTCTGTTTCGGGGCATCGTTGATCGCGGTGTGGGAGGGTCTGGTCCGCACGATCGCCGCCGCCTTCGGTTACAGTTTCTTCTTCTGTCTGGCGGCTGCCATTTATCTGTTGCTCCGTCGCGATGTGGACCAGACGGAGTTCGACGAGGTGTATGTCGAGCGGGAGGATCGGCAGTACCGGTTGCCGGACCTGACCTTGCCGGGAAGTGAGCAACTGCCGTCGGATGGAACGGCCGACTGAGCCCGGGGCGCGATGGGGAGCTGGGTGCTTGGCCTCGCGAAACAGGAGAGTATCCGGTCGTTTGAGAACCTTGCGAAAACCGTCATGATCCATGTCCGCCATTTGACCAAGCACTATTCCGATCTGCAGCGGGGCCCGATTGTTGCGTTATCCGACGTCTCGTTCGACGCGTTCCCCGGTCAAATCTACGGTTTGCTGGGTCCGAACGGTGCGGGCAAGACGACGGCGTTGCGGATCCTCAGTACGATCTTGCGTCCCACCCGGGGGCAGGTCACGGTCAACGGTTTCGACGTGGTACGGCAAGCCAGCGAGGTACGGCGTCAGATCGGGGTCGTCTCGGCCAACACGGCGATTTACGATCGGATGACGGGTCGGGAGTTTGTCGAGTATTTTGGGCGTCTGCATGGTTTGGACCGCGCCACGCTGCAGGAGCGGATCGAGGCGGTGTTTGCGAACCTGCAGATGGGTGCCAGCCAGGACCTCTTGGGTTCCAAGCTCTCCAGCGGGATGCGGCAGAAGGTCTCGATTGCTCGGGCGCTGATCCATGACCCGCCGGTGTTGATTTTTGACGAAGCGACCTGCGGTCTGGACGTGTTAGTCGCTCGGGCCCTGCTGCGGAACGTGGCGGAGTTGCGGGATCAGGGTAAGTGCGTGGTGTTTTCCACGCATATCATGCGGGAAGCCGAGCGGCTCTGCGACCGGTTGGCGATTGTCTACCGGGGTCGGATCCTGGCCGAAGGCACGCTGGACTCGCTGCGTGAACAATACGGCGAAGAGGATCTGGAGGAGCTGTTCTTTCAGTTGATCGAAGGGGAGCGATGTCCCTGACAAGTATCCGCTTGATCTGGTTTCGGGAATTGCGGGACCAGCTGCGTGACCGCCGCACGATCTTCTCGATCGCGATTTTGCCGTTGGTGTTGTATCCGTTGATGGGCATGGTATTTCTGCAGGTTGCCCAATTTTTGCGGGAGCACCCGACGGAGGTCAAATTGATGGGTGCTGCGGAGTTAGCGACGGACCCGGCGTTGGTCGAGGGGGACCGTTTTGCGGCCGCCTTTTGTCCGCCGGAGGAGTCGCAGCTGCTGAACCTCACGGTATCTTCGTGGGTATTGGAAGAAGGGGAAACGTATGCCGGGCGAGCCACCGCGGCGATTCGGGGCGGGCCTTACGACGCGGTGGTGGTGTTTCCCCACAGTTTTTCCGCCCGCTTGTCCGCTTTCCGCAAGCATTTGTGTTCCGCAGCCGACGATCGGGACGTCGGGGCGAGCGAGTTGGCAGCCCAGATCCCTGCCCCGGAAATCTTTGTCAACTTGGCCAACGACAAATCGCGAATCGCTCGCGACCGACTGGAACGCATCCTGCAGCGGTGGCGGGAGGCCATTGTGCGGGAAACCTTGCGGGACAGCCGGTTTCCCATCGAGGCCACCGAGCCTTTTCGGATCCAGGCGACCGATGTTTCGGAGGAGTCACTGCGGCGGGCGGCCGTATGGTCCAAACTGCTGCCGTTCATTGTGCTGATCTGGGCGCTGACCGGTGCCTTTTACCCGGCCATCGATTTGTGCGCGGGCGAGAAAGAGCGGGGAACGCTGGAAACCTTGTTGTGCAGTCCGGCGCTACGCAGCGAGATCGTGTGGGGCAAGCTGCTGACGGTGACGACCTTCAGCACCGTGACGGCCCTGCTGAATCTGTTCAGTTTGGCCTTGACGGGGATCCTGTTGTTTGGGCGGCTGTCGCGGATGGGCGACGTGGCAATGCGTGTGGAATTGGGAGCCCCGCCGCTGGGAGCCTTCTTCTGGTTGTTGGTGACCATCGTGCCGATCGCCGCCTTGTTCAGCGGATTGGCTCTGGCCGTGGCCTCGTTTGCTCGTAGTTCGAAAGAGGGGCAGTACTATCTGATGCCCCTGTTGCTGATCATGCTGCCCTTGATGACGCTGCCGATGCTGCCGGCGGTCGAACTGAATCTGGGGTTCAGCATGCTGCCGGTGGCGGGGATGATGTTGTGGTTGCGGGCTTTGATCGAAGGCGAGTATCTGTTGGCGGCTCGTCATGCCGTGCCCGTGATCGGCGTGACGATGGCCTGCTGTTGGCTGGCGATTCGCTGGGCCGAGCATCAATTCCAGAGCGAGGAGGTGTTGTTCCGGGAGAGCGAGCGATTTGGTCCGCGATTGTGGTTGCGGCATTTGATGCGGGATCGTCAGGACACGCCGACGGCCACGTTGGCTTTCGGTTGTGGGCTGCTGATCCTGATGATCACATTTTTGGCCAGTGTCCAGGCGACGGCGCCGGCCGACTGGTCGGCTTTGGCGACTCGCGTGGTATTCACGCAGTTGGGGTTGATTGCCGCGCCGGCCGTGTTGAGTGCTTGGCTGTTGACGCGACGTCCGGGCCGGTCGTTGTTGTGGCATGCGGCGCCGCGGGGCAGCGGTTTGGCGGCGGTGGCGTTGGCCGTCGCCCTGCACCCTTGGGTCCTCGTGCTGGGGACTGGGATTCGCCGGGTCTACCCCTTGGGCGAAGAAACCCTGCGGGCCCTGGAACCCTTGGTGGCCGCTATCAGCCAAGCCCCTCTCTGGCAGGTCCTGTTAGTCGTCGCCCTCGTGCCGGCGGTGTGCGAAGAGCTGGCCTTTCGCGGCCTGATCCTCACCGGTCTGCGCCGCTTGGGCAGCGACACGGCCGCGATCCTGATCAGCAGCCTGTTCTTCGGACTGACCCACGGGATGCTCCAGCAGTCGCTGGCCGCCACCCTGGTCGGCATGTTGATCGGGCTGATCGCCGTGCAGACGGGCAGTTTGTGGCCTTGCATCCTGTTCCATGCCACGCACAATAGCTTGGCGATCGGGGCCGCCCGGCTGGGAGAATACGTCAGCACGCAAGGCGGTCTGGAATGGCTTGTCTACGAGCAGGTGGGGCCGCTGGGCGGCGAATTGCACTATCGCGGGGCCGTCCTGCTGGTCAGCCTGATGTTCAGCACGCTGCTGCTGGTTTGGTTCCGCACCCTGTCCCGGTCGGATACGGTCAATTCCTGAACAGTTCCCGAATGCCGTAGGTGAAGAAGGCGGCCAAGCTGAAGTTGGCACTCTCCTCGACGGGCGAGTGCCGCAGGATCAACGTATCCCCCGGTTGGACGATCAGGCGTTCGCGGGGATCGAAGATCGCGCGGTTCAGGTCCACGCTGATCGTCAGCGGCGTACCGCAAGGTGCTCGGCGAATGACGTACAGTTGCGTGGGATTGGCACCGCCCAGGCCGCCGATGAAACCGCCGCTGGGGTTGGCACTCAACCCGGTCCCGGCCACGGCGACCGCGGCCATGACGTCCAAATCGTAGTCGCGTGGCAGGGGGAATTGGCCGCCGGGCAGCAGCCCGCCCGTGTAGAACACTTCCGTCTCTCGCGACGCCACGTAAACGATATCGCCATCGCGGAGGATCACATCTTCGGGAGCGAAATCGGGTGTTTCGCCGGGTGGCAGCCGCAGGGGGATGCGGAGCACCGACGGATCCGGGGGCAAGTCCGGGAAGCGGAAGCAGCGTTCCTCCGTATGCTGCTCGTAGAAATCGCGGATCATCGCTTCGCGCTCCCGCCGGTTCTCGACGGTGCTGCGGAGGATCTGGACCTCGTTGCGAGCGTTCAAACCGGGCAGGCCTCCGCTTTGTGCCAAGGCGTGCAGGACATCGTTCTGGTAGGCGGGCAAGTCCAGGACCATCCCCCGTCCTTCCTGGGACGGGCCGGTGATGATCCGTCCGCCCGCGCCGCCGGTGACCGCGGCGGCCTGCGTGCCGTCCTCGCGCACCACGATCACGCGATGGGTCCGCCGGCGAATCAAGGTCACCATGATCCGGTTCTGTTCCTGCAGCAGGATTTGCCGCTCGTCTTCGTAAATCCGCCGAAGATTCGCTTCGACTTCAGAGTCTGTCTGGCCGCGCACCAAGATGGGGCCGACCATCGGCAACGGGATGGTTCCATCCTCGCGAACCGGAACCGGGTAGCCCAGGGCTGGCAAGACCTCGCTGCCCCGTTCCGGAAAATGCACCGGGGGCGTGCCATCCATCGGGCCCAACACACCTTCGATGTAAATCGCCAGCACGTCGCCCGTATCCAAACGATATTCGTCCGGAGCATCTTGGCGAAGGTGTCCCAGGTCGATGGGGACCAATTCCGCGCGGGGCGGTGCCAGCAGCTCTTGGGGCAAACGCGCCGCCGGCACACTGCTGATCGGCGACAACACCGACGTACAGCCGGCCAGCAGGCACAGGAGCAACGCGGAGACCACGGCTCGCACAAGCCTCTGGCGGCAGATGCCTGCGGCAGAGGGCTGCGTCGCCCGCTGACTTTGCCCACGGGGGCAGTTCGAGTGGCTGGCCATCGTCACCGGAGCACCTCCTGGCGGGGAAGCGCCGAAGAGAGTCCCCGTGCCGGCGGGAACTGCCCCACAAGATCATCCGGGTAGGGCGCGGGCCACGTGCTATCCGGCCTAGCACTGTGCGGCCAGGCGTGGGGGACCGTGGAAGTCGCCTCGTGGTCCGGTTCCTGACTGATCGCGGGCAACCGTCGCAAGCAAGAAGGAGACACGGGCGGCCGCACCGCCTGGTGCGTGAAGGGCAGCGGCAACT
>SLMF01000030.1 GCA_007133715.1 Planctomycetaceae bacterium | reverse complement strand
GGACCCTGCTGACCAGTTGGGTGCCCGAGTCCTATTCGGCTCTGACGCTGCCCGGACTGACGGACACGATCATGGGGGTGTTCAACACGGCGGGGCAGCGAGCGATCATGATCGGGATCGCGTTGGGCATCGCTTCCACCTCCCTCAAGATTTTGTTGGGAATCGACCGTTCCTATTTGGGCAATCGCCACTGAGACGGGGGAATTGAGCTGTGATCGATGCCTTGATCCGACTGGACCGCCGCTGGGTCTTCCTGGCCATGTTCCTGGCCGTGGCGATCCCCCTGCTGTGGCAACCGGAGTTGCCCGAACAGCCCACGCCGATCGTCCAAGCGGTGTTTGATCGGATCGAGGATTTACCGCCGGGTTCCCGTGTGCTGATGGCGTTGGATTACGACCCGGCCAGCCGTCCCGAGTTGGGCCCGATGGCGCATGCTCTGACGCGTCACAGCGCCCTCCGCGGTCACCGTTTATTCTTCATCACGCTGTGGCCGACCGGTGTGCCGATGATTGATGAAGTCACGGACATTCTGGAGACGGAGTTTGCCGAGCAGTACCGTTACGGCGAGAACTATTTGAATCTGGGCTACGGGGCGGGTCAGGAGGCGGCGATCAAGTTGATTTGCACGGATTTGACCAAGTTGTTTCCGGCCGATTCGCGAGGTCGCCCGTTTGCCTTGTGGGAGATCGCCCGCGGGGTCAGCAGTCTGCAGGACATGGACCTGACGATCAGTATTGGCGCCGGGTATCCGGGGACGAAGGAATGGGTCCAGTACGCGGCGACTCCCTATCCGGCGATCGATCTGGTCGCCGGGGTGACGGGCGTCAGTGCGCCGCCCCAATATCCGTATTATCCACAGCAGTTGATCGGGATGTTGCCGGCGATCAAGGGTGCGGCGGAGTACGAAGCGGCTTTGGCTGCCCAGTATGGCACGGCCGGGGAGGCTTTGCCGGCCCTGCTGGAGGAACGCCTTGCCGAGCTGTCCGGTCCCCAGCGGACTCGGGAGTCGATCCTGGACGCGATGGCGGAGGCTGCGGGCATCGAAATGGCTCAGCTGCAACGGGTGTTGGATGGGCGGATCAACTGCCTGCCGCGGGCCGAAATCGAGGCCTTTGCCCGGGTCCTGGAAATCGAGCCCGAAACGATGCTGAACGCCGCCAGCCAGGACGGAGCCGATTACTCCGACGGTCGTGACTACCCCTCCAACTACCTGAACTACGCCCATTCCGATTATCAGGACGCGCTCAAACGCATGGCCCCCCAGCTGTCCGCGCACCTGCTGATGCTGGTGCTGATCGTCCTGGGTAACGTCATTTTCTTTCTGCAGCGCAGGCGAGGAGTTCTGCCATGAATCGTGGGAAGCTGACCCCGTCCCTGGTCGGCGGTCTGCTGCTGGTCATGTTGGGCAGCTGGATCCTGTACAGCACGCTGGTCCGCCAGCGTGTTCCCGGGGCGCAGTACCGGCAGCAGCGGGGCACGATCGATGTGTTCGATGCCCAGGGCGTGTTCTGGAGCGAAGCGGACCAGTTGTGGATGCTGGCGGTGGAGCCGCAGGCGGGTGTCGGCGCGGCAGACGAGAGCGACCCGCGTATCGGGGCGGGCGCCGAGGCCGAGGCGCCGATCGTGGCGGTGTGGCACGCCGAGCGACGGCAATGGGTCGTGCCCCAGCGGGATCCGGAAACCGGCGTTTGGATACCTTCCGAGGAACCGGCGAGCCGGGAGGGTCCGCGGCCGGCCCGCGTTTGGCAGCTGCAGCGAGGGGCCTCGGCGGCGCAGGCCGGCGAACCGAATGTGCAGTTCTGCTGGAGTCAGACCATCGGCTTGTGGATCGCAGCTCTGTTGACCTTGTGCGTGTTCTCGTTCCTTTACCGCGACAACCTGTTCTACAAGCTGGCCGAGTCCCTGGTGGTGGGCGTGTCCGCCGCCTATCTGATGGCCGTCGGGTTCTGGACCATGATCGTGCCGAATCTGATCGGCAAGCTGTGGCCGGGTTTTGTCGCCCGGCACGTCATCCCGGAGCATCGCGAGCCGCCTCAGGCGATCTACTACGTGGTGTTGATATTGAGTCTGATGCTTTTGTGGCGGCTGTCGCCGCGTGGCGGTTGGATCGCCCGCTGGCCCCTGGCCTTCGTGATCGGCATCACCGCCGGTTTCCGGTTGATCGCGCATCTGGAAGCCGATTTTGCCATCCAGATCCAGGCCACCATCTTGCCCTTGATCGTGCGGGAAAACGGCACGTTCCACCTGGGGTTCTCCCTGCGCAACGCGGCCATCGTGTTCAGCGTGTTCGCTTGCCTGACGTATTTCTTTTTCTCCATCGAGCACACCGGTGTGGTCGGGCGGATGGCCCGGCTGGGGATCTGGGTGCTGATGATCACGTTCGGAGCCGGTTTCGCCTATACCGTGATGGGCCGGATCACTCTGCTGACCCAACGTCTGGAGTTCTTGCTGGGTGACTGGCTGCGGTTGATCGGCTGAAACCGCCAACTCGAAAACGCGAGAGGAGCAGACGCATCATCATGACCAGCAGAAGCGTGTTTACCACGGGAGCGTTGGGGACGCTGTTGTTATCGCTGGCGGTTGCCGTGCGGGCCGAGTCGGCCCCGGCGCTGCCGGATATTCTGATGCTCATGCCGGATCAGATGCGGGGCGACTGCCTGTCGATTCTCGAGCATCCGGTGGTGCGGACGCCGCAGATGGATCAATTGGCTCGCGAGGGGGTGCTGTTCCGGCGAGCCTACGCCACCGTCGCCTCTTGCATCCCCGCCCGTTATGCGCTGCTGACCGGTCTGTACCCGCAGACCAGCGGCGTGGTCGGTTTTCGCCAGCGGCCGATCCAGACGCCGACGCTGCCGCAGATCTTTCGTGATGCGGGCTACCGGACCGCCTTGTTCGGCCGCTCGATGCATCAATCGGACGGCCCGCAGGCGTTGGGCTATCAGGTCGCGGTGAAAGGTTCGACGTATGTCGAAGGCGACGATTATGTGCAGTTTCTGCAAGCGCGTTTGTCGCCGGAGACCCGGTTGGGCCGGCCATTGCACGAGCGCGGGATCCGGGCGTTGGTGGCGGCGATGGGGGTAACTTACAATCACTGGGAGGCCGAGCCTTGGCCGTTGGACGACGCGTGGCATCCCACCTCGTGGGTTGCTCGCGAAGCACAGGAGTTCGTTGAAGGAGCCGCGGGGGAAGAGCCTCTGTTTTTGACGGCTTCGTTTTACGCGCCGCATCCGCCGCTGTTTCCGCCGGCCGAATACTTCGAGTTCTATTTACAGAGTGAGCTGCCGCCGCCGGCACGCGGCGCCTGGGTCGATTGGGACTCGCTGACACCGCAGGGCGGCGAGGGCGGCCGCCGCCGTGTGCTGTTGGCGGGCGAACCGTTGCGCCGGGCCCAGGCGGGCTACTTCGGTTTGATCCAGCATTTGGACGACGCCGTGGCACCCCTGATCGCCGCCTTCACCGCCCGCAGCAAACGGGCCGGGCGGCCCTGGCTGATCGTGCTGACCTCCGATCACGGGGAAATGCTGGGCGATCACGGCTACTTTCGCAAGTGCGAACCGTACGAAGGTTCGGCCAACGTGCCCTTCGTGATCAGCGGGTCGCCCGACTGGAATTTCGACGCGGGGTCGCGTTCCCTGCAACCGGTCTGTCTGGAAGACCTGATGCCCACCCTGGCCGATCTGGCGGGGATTCCCTGCCCGCCCGTGGACGGCGTCAGCCTCGCACCGCGACTTCGCGGCCAGACGCAGGCCGTCCGACCGTGGCTGCATTTCGAACATGCACCGACCTATGCCGACGACCAGGCCTTTCACGCTTTGACCGACGGGCGGTACAAATACATCTGGCGGCCGACCGAGGGCGCCGAACAGCTGTTCGATTTGCAGGAAGACCCGCTCGAGGAACAGGATCTGGCCGGGGAACCCGAGCGGCAGGAACTGCTCGCACGGTGGCGGCAGCGGATGGTCCGCCGCCTGGCACCGCGCCCCGAGGGCTTTTCAGATGGCCAATCGCTGATCGCCGGCCGGCCCTACCGCCCGCTGAACCCCGGCCTGCCTCGCGCAGAACAGAGGGAGGATTAGGCTCCCCACCGACCCCGCGTCGGTGGAAGCCCAGTTCGGAGGTCGGGGGGTCAGACCCTGTTAATCGGCATTCGTGAGGAGTCGTGGGATGTTTTCGCGGTCCAACCGCAGGTTGCTAGACTGCGCGAGCGCGCCTGCTGCCCTGCGGATCAGGTTGCCCGTATGAGGTGCTGGAAATCACCCAAAGGGGATGCAGCTGCCCACAGCGTGGCTGGGGTATGGCGATGCACCAGATAGGCTGCCAGCGGCTCGTACTGGATCCGCCGCGACAGAGGGGCACGCAGGAGACGAAAGCACCGCCGTTGTCGGTCATCTCCACGTGCCGTCACGTGATCGATGGCACCCGCAAATTGGATTCGTAAAGGTCGCGCTGTGCATGCGAGTGTCACAAGAAATGAAAGCCTGAAAACAGGATCTGACCGCAAGTTTTTCCACTGTCAGGCTGCACGGCAGGTCCCCGCACGTTCTGTGCCTACTCGGGCAGCGGGGTCAGGGGGCCGATGTACTGCCGGGCGACCACCAGATGGTCCCACCAGACCTGGCTGATGCCGGTTTCCGGTTGGGACATGTAGCGGTACAGCCAGAGTGCGTTGATATTCAGTTCGGGGTTGTTCCGCCAGGCGAAACCGGGGAAGGGGCGGCCGCCTTCGATCGGAACGCCCCGGTTTTGCTCGTAATCCCAGCGGATGCCGGGACGCGTCTGGTAAGGTAAAAACTTGTCATAGATCCAGGTTCCCGAGGCGGGAAAACCCTTTCCCAGATAGCTGGTGATCCGGC
The DNA here is from genome assembly GCA_007133715.1 of Planctomycetaceae bacterium. Lineage (GTDB taxonomy): Bacteria > Planctomycetota > Planctomycetia > Pirellulales > Pirellulaceae > SLMF01. Next base: position 3,497 of record SLMF01000030.1, on the reverse strand, counting down.
CCTCTTCGTTCCGGCTGAGTTGCCCGTCGAGCCAGTAGGCTTGTTCGCCATTGGTATCGCCGACGTCATTCATTTTGACCATGATTTCCAGGCAGATCCATTCATCGCGGGCCACGGTTCGGGCGGGCACTCCGACTTCGAAGTTATTCCCCCAGGTCTGGCCGCGAGGTGGGCTGCCCCCCATGCCTTGCCAGTAACTGTAGAAGAACCAGGTTTCGAAATCGCCCGGTTCGACTTGGCTCGTCCAGCGGGCATCGCCGTCGGGCCGCTGGCCGGCGCGGCCTTGCGGCCAGCGGGTGGTGGGACGGAAACCGACCAGCCCGCTGCCGTAGTGGTGAATCGGGTCGTGATCGGAATTGAATTTCATGTAGAAGCGGAAGAACAGTTGGTCGTAGCCATAGCCGCCCTGGTCATTCGGCAGGCGGCGGTAGAGATTGCCCCCGTCCTGGTATCCGTCGGTGCCCCCGGCGACACGGGTCAACAACAGCGATTGGCGGCCTCCGCTGCCCGGCGGCACCTGGTCCGATTGGGACATCAACGACTTGCCAGCCACGGACTCCCAGCGGCTGCAGATCGCGTCCACCGAGTCGTCGAACGATTCGACGAAGAGCACGTCCGGATCGTTCTCGATGCCCACGTCGCCCGGATAGCGGGCCGCGATCCCGGTCGAACCCTCGGGGATCGGCGGCGTGGGGACCGGGGCGACCGTCACTTGCGATGCCTGGTATCCTGCCTGGGGGGAAAGGCTTCGCTGAGGTTGGCCTGCCGCCACACCTCCCACGTGTATGACCATCAGCATGACGGATAAACGCAGTCTTCCTCGCATGATGCCGTCCTCGGAACAGAAAAAGTTGGCGAACAACAAACCGTCTCGGGTGGTACGCCGAGCCAAATCAGCATAGCATCTTGAAGACGCGTTGACGAGGCGCGGCGAGCGGCGAAACGTCGCCCGGAGGCAAGCAGCATCCAAGGCACGGGGGAAGCAACCATGTACGAAGACAGGGCGATCTGGCAGCGCAAAGGTGCGACGATGAGCGACAAGTCGGCTCGCGAGGAGTTTGGTTTGACCCAACGGGAGATTGTCGATGCCATCGGGGCGGGCAAACTCCAATTCCGCGAGGGCAGTATGCATGGGAACCCCTGGTACCGTTTGCTGCGGCATGAAGTCGAAGCATTGGTGGCAGAGAAGGGGGGGCAGGAAGACCTGCAGCAGAAGAAGCTGGAAAAGGAACTAAGCGATTTGAAGAAGGAAGCCCGGCGGCTGAAGACGCGTTTGAAAGCCATCGAACGGCGGCAGACCGAGTTGAATGCGGCTCTGGGCCACTGATGTCAGCCGGGGCTGCTCAGCGGCTTACCTCGCGGATGCGGTCGATCAGCGGGCGGCGGAGTCCCGGGTCCGCAACCTGCTCGGCAGCCTGTTCGGCTTCTTGCAGCACCGCCCGGGCGAGGTCCCGGCGGCCGCCTGCGGATAAACGGGTTCCCAGGTGCAGTCGAGCGTGAGCCTGGCTCAACGGATCCGCGATCTCGTTGGCAGCCTGCCGGGATTCCTGGAAGACGGCTTCCGCGTCTTCGCCACGCTGGGTGGCAGACAGGGTCGCGGCCAGATTGGCCAGGGCGTCGGCACGGCGGCGGACGTTTGCCAACTCGCGGGCGCTGACCCGGAGCGAATCCAACAGGTCGGCTGCGCTGCCACGTTGGCCGATGTGGAACCAGGCCGTTGCGATTTCCAAGCGGGCATCGATTCGCCCCTCGGGTTGTTCGATCTGGCCGGCGAGCGTTTCGGCTCGTTGCAACCAGGCCGCCGCCTGCGAAACGTCGTTCACATCGCGGGCGATCGTCTGGGCCGCCCGGGACGTCAACGTGACCCGTGTCGCCAAGTCGTCCAGCTGGTCCAACAGCCGTTCTAGCTGGCGGAGGGTGGTCCCCGCCGCCGAACCCCCTTGCATCCGGGCTTGGGCGGGCGCGATGCGGTTGAGCGCGGCCGCACGCCCGGCCACATCCGCGATGCGGGGCACGGCGTCGACGGCGGCGGTAAGCGAGCGGCTGACTCCCCGGGCGTCTCCCGCCTGATGCTGGCGGCTGGCGACTTCCAACAACTGGCCGATGCTGAGTTCGGGGTCGGCTGTCCGGACGGCTCGCTCGTACTGGGCCTGCAGCGGTTCGTCACCGCCACGGCCGCCACAACCGCTGAAGAGCAAGCCGGCCGTGGCCAGCAAAACCGTCTTGGGAAACGCCATCGTGTTCGCCAACCTTTCGCTCAAAACCGCAGCGGCAGCTGCCGCAGCCTGGCTATCGTCTCCGTCATCAGCGCATCTTCTGCGGCTTCGTCTTCGGCCACGTAGGTTACGGAAAACCGCAGGAAGGGCCCCGCATCGTCCCAGGGCACGGTGACAATCGATTGTTCCGTAATCAGATGCTGGCTGGCCGCCTCCGCAGACGCGAAATCCGGACCGCCCTCCACTCCGCGAGGGGCTGGCGTGTACAGAAAATACGAACCGCCCGGCATCGCACAGCGAAACCCGCACGAGGACAAGGCCCGCACCAGCTTCTCCATCCGCCGCCGATATTTGCCGCACACGCGACGCGGGATGTCCGGATCCTCCAGACCACAAAGGGCCGCCTTCTGGATCGCGATGAACTGGCCCGAATCGCAGTTGTCCTTGACATCCCCAAACGCCTCAACCAGCCGCGGATGACCACACACCCAGCCCAGCCGCCAGCCGATCATGTCAAAGCCCTTGGACAACGAATGCACCTCGACACCCACCTCGCAAGCCCCCGGGATCGCCAGAAAACTCAGCGGCCGGCCGTCGAACGTCAGCATCAAATGCGCGGCATCCTGGATAACCACAATCCGGTTCTCCCGCGCAAAATCGACCACCCGCTGGTAGAACTCCACCGTTGCTGTGCGGCCGGTCGGGCTGTTCGGGTAGTTCAGCACCAGCAGTTTCGCGCGGCGCAAGACGTCCGCCGGGATCGCGTCCAGATCGGGCAGGAATCCGTGTTCCGGCAACAGGGGCAAGCGGTAAACCATTCCTCCATAGAAGCGTGTATGCGTGCCGGCTACCGGGTATCCTGGCACCGTCATCAGGGTCACATCGCCGGGATCGATGAAGCAAGCGGGCAGCATCGCCAGGGCTGTTTTCGAGCCGACGCAGTGGTTCACTTCTTTCTCGGGATCGAGTTTCACTTGGAATTCACGATCCATGAAGCGTGCCACGGCCTGCTTGAATTCGAGGATTCCGTTGTCAGCATAGCCCCTGTTCTCGGGGCGATGGATTTCGACGGCCATCCGCTCGCGGACGGCGAGAGGGGCCATTTCGTCGTTTTCACCGATACCGAAGTCCAGCAGTTTTCGATCGGGGAAGTCCCGAGTTGCTTGGCGTTTGGCACGTTTGATCTTCTCGAACTTGTAGATGTCCGTGCCTTTGCCATAGTTGGCCCCGCCGATGCGTTGGGCGAATAACGGTTGGAAATAAGGATCGCTCATGTTCTCT
>SLMF01000061.1 GCA_007133715.1 Planctomycetaceae bacterium | reverse complement strand
TCGCGATCCAGGAACAAGGACCGATCCGCACGGTGCTCCACACGCAGACGCCGCTGGTCGCCGCCGACGGCACCCTCGGCTTTCGCATCGAACAGCGAATCGAAGCTTGGCGTGGCCAACCCTGGCTGCGGATCCATCACACCTTCGTCAACACCTTGCCGGATCACGCATCCCACACCACCCTGCAAACCTCGCAAGCCGACCAGTTTTCCGATCTCAACCGCTTGAGTCTGTTGGCCCCGTTGCCCGCCGCCTCCTGGTCGGCCGCGCTGACCGAGGGCGAGCCGCTGGTGCTGCAGAGCGGCGAACGCGTCTGGCAGCCCTTCGACGACCAATTCGTTCGTAACGCAGACGAACCGGTTGCCGGACGAATTCGCGGCGGATTGGTCGCCCCCAACGGCGGGCCCGCCCTCTCCGTCCGGGACTTCTGGCAAAACTACCCCAAAGGCTTCGCCATCACACCCGACGGCGTCCGCGTCGATCTGTGCCCCGACTTCACTGCCGGACGCTACGACGCCTTCCCCTTCGAACAAGAAGGCCACCAGCTGTTCTACTACCTGCGTGACGGCACCTCTACATTCAAACGCGGGATGGCCAAGACACACGATCTGCTGATCGATTTCGGAGACCAGGCGGCCGAGCGCGCCGAACTCTTCCAACAACCCCTGCTGCTGACCGCCGATCCGGATTGGTACTGCCAGAGCCAAGCCTTCTATCGCGTCGCCCCACGCGATCCGGACCGCTTTCCCGCCTACGAACAGGCGGTCGATCGCAACCTGCAGGGCTACCTGGCCCGCCGCGAACGCCAACGCGATTACGGCATGATGAACTACGGCGATTGGTACGGCGAACGCCGCGTCAACTGGGGTAATGTCGAATACGACACCCAGCATGCCTTCTTCCTCGAGTACATCCGCTCGGGTAATCCCGTGGCCTACTTTTTGGGCGAAGCGGCGCAGTGGCACCACCGGGACATCGATACGGTCCACTGGTGCCCGCAAGATCGCGAGGTGGGCTTGGTTTATGTGCATCAGATGGGACATGTGGGCGGCTATTATGACCACCCCGTGCCGGATACGCTGGGAATCCCCCGTGCCGGTGGCAGTATCGGGCATGCCTGGACGGAGGGCCATTTCGGGCACTATTTCCTGACAGGCGACCGCCGCTCGCTGGAAACCGGTCTGGCCGTCGCCGATTACTTCACCCACCGCGAACTCGCACGCCCCTACGACTGGACCAGTGCCCGCGTGCCCGGGTGGCATCTGATCATGCTGGCCTCCGCCCTGGCCGCCACCAACGATCCGTATTACTTGAACGCCGCGCAAATCGTCATCGACCGGGTGCTGGAGACCCAGGACACGGAACCCCGCGAGCTGCCCGCGTATCAACAGCGGCCCGGCCGAACCCACCAGCATGGCGGATGGACCCGTATGATGGTGCCCGGCCATTGTCATTGCGAACCGCGGCATCGCGGCAACGCCGGATTCATGGTCAGCATCCTGTTATCCGGCATGATCTACTATCACGATGTCACGCAGGACCCGGATGTCCGGGAGGCGATCATTCTGGGGACCCGTTATTTGGTGGACGAATTCTATTGCGACGAAGTTCACGGGTTCCGATACACCAGCTGTCCCGAGATGCGTTATCGTCCGGGGCTGATCCCGATGTATGCGGAGGCCATGGCCCGCGTGTATCTTTGGACAGGCGACCCCCGCTTTCGAGACCCCTTGACCGAGGGTCTTGCACGCGGCGCCGGCGGTTCCAGCTATGGCAAAGGCTTCTCGCAATACTACCGCTCCGCCCCCCGCCTGCTGGCCGATCTGGCCGAAGCCGGTTTGACCCTGACAGGTGCTGAGGGGCAGGCGACTCGATGAAAGCTCCGCGAGTTTTTTCCATCGACCGTTTCACGTGGTCAACACATGTCAACCTCAAACAACTCTTTGTTTTCCGGGGCGCCTGCCCATCAAACTGCGAGCCCGCCACGCCAGGCAACTTGACACCCGCCCGGCAACTTGCAAAGATGGCACGACCCATCCCTTCTGGACAGATGGTTTCACCGGTTGCCTGAGGGCGCGTTGCGCGTCTCCCCTGTCGTACGGGTAGTCGGTGTCTTGGATTGCTTGATAGGCCAATTTTTTCGCTCGAGGTTTTTCCCATGGGCACCGCGGATCCTGGTTCACTTTGCCAACAATCGACGTTCGAGGAGTTGCTCGGCCAACTGGATGATGTGCTGTTGGACTACGCCAAGGTGCCTGGGGCGTTGATCCCGGTGCTGCAGATCGCCCAGACTTTGTTTGGCTATCTGCCGGAAGAGGCTTTGCGGCGGATCAGCCGGGCGTTGGACAAACCGTACAGCGAGGTAGCGGGTGTGGTCGGCTTCTACTCGTTTTTCACCACGGTTCCGCGAGGCCGGGTGATGGTGCGGGTCTGTCTGGGGACCGCTTGCTACGTCCGGGGGGGCAAGGAGGTACTGGCCGGTTTGAAGAATCTGTTGGGGGTCGAGGTGGGCGAGACCACGCCCGATCGCGCGTTCTCGCTGGACGTGGGCCGCTGCTTTGGCGCCTGCGGGTTGGCTCCGGTGATCATGATCGACGACGACGTGCATCAGGGTGTTCGGCCCGCTCAGTTGTCCCGGCTGCTGGAGCCGTATCGGCAGGGGGCGGCGGCGGACGGAAGTGCGAGGCGGGACCAGGATTCGTAGTGAGCGCGAGCCAACCGTCCCGGTGAGGGTTCGATATGTGAGACGGCCACGGGGTTGTGGGGCTTTTCAGGAACAGCGCCGCGAGGCGGGATCGAGGGGTCATGAACGGAAGACTGAAGAATCGGGACGAGCTGTTGGGCTTGCGGGATGCCGTGCGGAGCCAACAGGAAGGTTTGGAATCGGCGGGTCGGGTCCCGATCCGCATCTGTATGGGAGCCAGTTGCATCGCCTCGGGTGCCAAGGAGGTTCAGTCCGCTTTGGCGAGTGAAATCGTCAGCCAGGGGTATGGTGATCGGGCTCGGCTGTGCGAAGTCGGTTGTCTGGGACCGTGCCACGGCGGCCCGGTCGTGCTGGTGGGCGACACGTACTACGAGCATGTGCGGCCGGAGGAATGCCGCGAATTGGTTTCGGAGCATCTGGGCAAGGACCGGGTAGTCGAGCGTTTGACGCACAAGCGGCCGGACGGGCGAACGGTCTCACGTTGGGAACAGATCGAATTCTTCCGTTTGCAGACGAAGATGGTTTTGGCTCGCTGCGGGCGGATCGACCCGCAGCGGATCGACGAGTACATCGGGGTGGACGGTTACCAGGCGCTGGGCCAAGTGTTGGCGGCGGGGGAGCCGGAGGCCGTGCTGCACGAATTGCGGGAATCGGGGTTGCGGGGACGCGGCGGTGCCGGCTTCCCGACTTGGCGCAAGTGGGATTTCACCCGCGCGGCCCACAGTTCCGACGGTCTGAAGTACGTGGTGTGTAACGCGGATGAAGGCGATCCGGGTGCGTTCATGGATCGCAGCATCTTGGAGGGCGATCCGCACGCGGTGATCGAGGGCATGGTTTTGGCGGGTTTCACGATCGGGGCGCCGCGCGGGTTCGTCTATGTCCGGGCCGAGTATCCCTTAGCGATCGAGCGTCTGACGATCGCTTTGGACCAGGCCCGGGAGCGAGGTTTGCTGGGGGCCGACATTTTGGGCAGCGGGTTCGATTTCGATCTTGAGATCCGGATGGGCGCCGGTGCTTTTGTGTGCGGTGAAGAAACGGCCCTGATGACCTCGATCGAAGGCAAGCGTGGCGAGCCGCGTCCGCGTCCGCCGTTTCCGGCCCAGCGTGGTTTGTGGGGCCGGCCCACCCTGCTGAACAACGTGGAAACCTATGCCAACGTGGCGGGGATCCTGCTGCACGGCGGGGCCGCTTATGCCCGGCATGGCACGCCCAGCAGCAAGGGCACCAAGGTCTTCGCCTTGGCCGGCGCCATCAAGAACGCGGGACTGGTCGAAGTGCCGATCGGCATGCCGTTGGGGGACCTGGTCTACGATATTGGCGGCGGGATCCCGGCCGGTAAAGAATTCAAAGCGGCGCAGATCGGGGGCCCCTCGGGCGGCTGTATCCCCAAACAGCACCTGAACGTGCCCCTGGACTACGAATCCCTGGCCTCGCTGGGCGCGATCATGGGCTCCGGCGGCTTGGTCGTGATGGACGAAGACAGCTGTATGGTCGACGTGGCCCGCTTCTTCCTGGAATTCGTCCAGGAGGAATCGTGCGGCAAGTGTGTGCCCTGCCGCGTGGGCACCAAACGCATGCTCGAGATCCTGGAACGGATCTGTGCCGGGCAGGGCGAAGAGGCGGACGTCGAACGGCTGATCACGCTGGGCGAGGCGATCAAGGAGACGTCGCTGTGCGGTCTGGGCCAGACGGCACCCAACCCCGTGCTGTCCACGTTGCGGCATTTCGGTGACGAATACGTGGCTCACATCCGCGATAAACACTGCCGGGCGGGCGTCTGTGCCGAGTTGGTTTACGCGCCCTGTTCCAGCGCCTGTCCTGCGAATGTGGATATCCCGGGTTACGTGTCGCTGGTGGCCGAGAAGCGGTGTGCCGAGGCGTTGCGGCTGCATCGCGAGCGGAATCCTTTCCCGGCGATCTGTTCCCGCGTCTGCTTTCATACGTGCGAGGACAAATGCCGCCGCCTGATGCTGGACGACGCCGTATCGATCCGGGGCGTCAAGCGGTTCATGGTGGACCAGGAGGTGACGATCCAGCTGCCGGAGATCCGGGAGAACGGGGACAATGCGCGGCGCAAGGTGGCGATCATCGGAGCCGGTCCGGCCGGTTTGTCGTGTGCCTATTTCCTGGCCCGGCTGGGTTATCAGCCGAAGGTATTCGAGTCGGAGCCGCGGCCCGGGGGGATGTTGGTCCAGGCGATTCCGGCCTATCGCTTGCCCCGCGAGATCGTGGCCCGCGAGGTGCGGATGATCGAGAATATGGGCGTCGAGATCGTTACGGACCAGCGTCTGGGCCGCGATTTCTCGCTCCGCTCGCTGCGGGGCGAGGGTTACGAGGCGGTGTTCCTGGCCGTGGGGGCGCCCGAAGGGGTCCAGCTGGGCATCCCTGGCGAAACGGCCCGCGGGATCACCGACGCCCTGAGCTTCCTGCGAACCTACAATCTACGCGGCTCCGTCCCGGTCCACCGCCGGGTGGTCGTGATCGGGGGTGGCAATTCGGCCATTGACGCCGCGCGCACCGCCGTGCGATTGGGGGCGGAAGAGGTGACGGTGGTCTACCGCCGCAGCCGGGAAGTGATGCCCGCCTATCGGGAGGAGATCGAGGAGGCGTTGCACGAGGGGATCCGGTTACAGTGCCTGACCGCGCCGCTGGAGGTGGTTGCCGAAGCGGGCCAGACGGTCGGTCTGCGGTGCCAGCCGATGCAGTTAGGCGAATTCGATCGGTCCGGCCGCCGCCGCCCGGAGGAGGCGGGCGAGGCGTATGTGATCCCGGCCGAGGAGATTCTGGTCGCCATCGGCCAGCAGCTGGATGCCGCCGGGATCGCCGACGATGTGCCCCTGGAAACGCGGGGCAGCGGGTTCTTGATCGCCGACCCCGTCACCGGCCAGACAAATCAGAGATGGATCTTCGCCGGCGGCGATGCCGTCAGTGGCCCCTCCTCGGTGGTCGAAGCCGTGGCGGCGGGCGAACGGGCGGCGGTGGGCATCGATGGCTACCTGACCGGCGGTGAACATGCCTTCTGGCGCGAAATGCAAACGGTCGATACGGCCTTCGATCCGGATGCCGAACCGGTCGATCTGCCACGCGAGCATCTGCCGCTGATCCCGCTGGAACGGCGGCGGAATAATTTTGATGAAGTCGAACAACCCTGGCGCGAAGCGGTGGCTGTGCGTCAGGCGCAGCGTTGCCTGCGGTGCGATTACGGCCGCCGGGGAAACGGGAATGGTATGGGTTGCGGCTAACAGAACCGCGCTGACGGGCCGGGCTCGCCGACCCACGCGGTTGGGAGATCGGTTGGGAGGGAGCGGTTCCCTCCTCCGTACCCGCCGCCGATCTCCGGCTGCGGCCGCCTCAGGAGCGGATGACTCGCCAAGGAAAGACGAATTGCAAAATGGTGCACTTGACAATCAATAACGCCCCGGTGGACGTGGCCGAGGGCACGACGATCTTGAATGCCGCTCGCCAAGTCGGGATCCGGATTCCCACGCTGTGCCACGTCGAGCGACTGAAACCGGTGGGTGCCTGCCGCATCTGTGTGGTGGAATTGGACGGCGTCCAAAACCTGGCCGCTGCCTGCTCGATGCCCGTGTCCGAAGGACTCTGCGTGCGAACCCATTCGCAGCGGGTGCGCGAGGCGCGGCGGTTGGTCGTCGAACTGCTGCTGTCCGAACACGACGGTCAATGCCAAACGTGCGAGCGGCGGGAGGATTGCGAGCTGCAGGCACTGTCCGCCGAGTTGGGTGTGCGGGAGGTCAGTTACGAAGGCGAGCGGACACGGCGGCGATTGGATTCCTCGACGCCCGCCCTGTTCCGGGACAGCGGCAAGTGCATCAAGTGCCGTCGCTGTGTCAGCGTCTGCAGCGAACTCCAGCACGTGGGGGCCCTGGCAGCCCAAGGACGCGGTTTCGAAACCACGATCGGCCCCGCCTTCAATCGCGATCTCAGCTCGGTCGCCTGCGTCCAATGCGGCCAGTGCGCCGCCGTCTGTCCCGTGGGTGCGATCACCGAACGGGATCAGGTGGACGAACTGTGGGCCGCCATCGACGACCCCAGCAAACACGTGATCGTCCAAACCGCACCCGCCATCCGCGCCGCTCTGGGGGAATGCTTCGGCTACGAACCGGGAACCCTGGTGACCGGCAAAATGGTGGCCGCGCTCCGCCGCTTGGGAGTCGACGCGGTGTTCGACACTAATTTCGCCGCCGACCTGACCATCATGGAAGAAGGCAGCGAACTGCTGGCACGGTTGAAACGACAACTGCTGGACAACCAACCCGGACCGCTGCCGCTGCTGACCAGTTGCTCACCCGGCTGGATCCTGTACATGGAGCACTTCCATGCGGACTTCCTGCCGCATCTGTCCAGCTGCAAGTCGCCGCAGCAGATGTTCGGCGCGGTGGCCAAGAGCTACTACGCCCAGCAGCAGGGTTTGCGTCCGGAACAGGTGTTTGTCGCCTCGATCATGCCCTGCACGGCCAAGAAGTACGAGTGCCAGCGGCCGGAGATGACCAGCAGCGGCTCGCAGGATGTCGACGTCGTGCTGACCACCCGCGAATTGGGAAAAATGATTCGCGCGGCGGGCGTCGAATTCCACGAGTTGCCGGACGAATCGATGGACGATCCGCTGGGGCGGTCGTCCGGTGCGGCCGATATTTTCGCCACCACCGGCGGCGTGTGCGAAGCCGCCTTGCGGACGGTGCACGAGATCGTGACCGGCCAACCCCTGCCCGCAGAAAACCTGCACCTGACCGCGGTTAGCGGCCTGTCCGGCATCAAGGAAGCTGCACTGACCATCCAGGGGGCGCTGCCCGCATGGTCGTTCCTGGAAGGCGTTACCGTCCAGGTGGCCGTAGCCCACGGTCTGGACAACGCTCGGCAAGTGCTGGAACAGGTCCGTCGTGGCGAGAAGTCCTACCATTTCATCGAAGTCATGACCTGTCCCGGCGGATGCATCGGTGGGGCGGGCCAGCCGCGGTTTACCGACGATCGGGTCCGGCAAGCTCGAATGGCCGCGATCTACCGCGAGGACGAGGGCAAGTCGGTGCGGAAATCCCACGAAAACACGGCAATCCAGCAGCTGTACCAGGACTTCCTCGGCGAACCGCTCGGCCCCCGCGCTCACGAACTGCTCCACACCCGCTACGCCCCCCGCGACACACTGGGCAAGTCGGAATCCGGCTGAAACGCAGATCCAGGGACTTGCGGTCTGCCCAATCAAGGATCGGACAAATGAAGTGGCCGCCGATCTTCACGCACGGAAAGTATCACGGCACCCACCGCGGTAAAGATCGGTAGGACACCAAACCCGGTTTCCAAAGCATGAGCGAGGGTGTTGGCCTGGACCATATTCCCGATCCCCAAGACTGCTTCCACGCTCAAATGCCATCAGCAACCCTAGAAGATCGGTTCCGGTTCCTCCTCCGGCTCGTCAAACAGCGGCTCGTCGAACGGCTGCGGTTCGCCATCGGGAAACTCGAGGGGAAGTTCATCCCCGTTCTCGAACGCATCGAATTCGCCAAAGCCACCCAGCATCTCGCCCAGCATCTGACCGGCCATCTCCGTAATCTCTTCGATCACATGATTGAATTCCTGCTGATTCCGGGCAGCGCCCAGTTGGTCCAGCACGCCTTCCACCACTTTCACGGGAGAAAGAGGCGACAGCAGCATCT
>SLMF01000443.1 GCA_007133715.1 Planctomycetaceae bacterium | reverse complement strand
TTGGTATCCGAGGGACAGGTGGATATCGGGCTGGTCAGTTGGGCTCGCTCGACGCGAACGATTGCCGCGGTGAACTGGCGGGAAGAGCCGATGTGGCTGGTGTGTTCGCCGGCGCATGCTTTGGCGGGACGCCGGGTGACGCGTGCGGAACTGGCGGGGTTGGAGGTCATCGGCTTCGACCGCGGTTTGCGGGTCCGCAGGAATCTGGATCGGCAATTGGCTGAACAGGGAATCGAAGTGCGGACGGGAATCGCGTTTGACAACATCGACACGATCAAACGCGCGATCGTGTTGCACGCGGGCGCGAGTTTCCTGCCGGAACCGACGGTACGGGGTGAATTGCAGACGGGCGAACTGGTGGCGGTGTCGGTGCAGGGCCTGAGTCTCGTTCGCCCGTTGGGGATCATTCACCGCCACCGTTCGCGGTTGGGCCGCATGGCGCAGCGGTTCATCGATTACTTGACGAGTACCGAATCACAACCGAGCGAATCACAACCGAGCGTGGCACAGCAAGGGGCAGAGTGAACATGGGTGTATCTTTGACGAAGGGTTTTCCGCAGGTGCAGGGCTTGTACAATCCGGCCTGGGAACGGGACAGTTGCGGGGTCGGGTTTGTGGCGCATATCAAGGGCGAGCGGAGTCACCAGTTGGTTTGTGATGCGGACCATATTTTGCGGCGGATGAACCATCGGGGCGCGTGTGGCTGCGAAGCGAACACGGGTGACGGGGCGGGGATTTTGACGGCGTTGCCGCACGGATTCCTGGCGCAGGTGGCCCGGGAGGACTTCCAGTCCGAGCTGCCGCCGCCCGGTCGTTTCGGTGCCGGTTTGGTGTTCCTGCCGACGATTGCGGAGGAGCGGGAGCAGTGCAAGGCGGAGGTCGCGCGGTGGATTGCCGCTCAGGGCCAGCGGCTGGTGGGCTGGCGACCGGTGCCGGTCCGGCCGGACGAGGCGGATATCGGCCGCAGCGCGCGGGAGGCGATGCCCGCGATCGAGCAGTTATTCGTGGCGGCCGCCGACGATTGCGAGGGCGAGGCGTTCGAGCGGCAGTTGTATTTGATCCGCAAGCAGGCCACGCGGCGGCTGCGTGATCCGCAACGCTTGCAGCAGGCGGGCCTGTTCTACCTCTGCAGCCTGTCGACCAAGGTGATGATCTACAAGGGCATGCTGACGCCGGACCAGTTGGTTCCGTTCTTTCCCGATTTGGCCGACCCTTCGTACACCACGCATCTGGCGATGGTGCATTCGCGGTTTTCGACGAACACGTTCCCCAGCTGGGACCGGGCTCAACCCAATCGTTTCATGGCTCACAACGGGGAAATCAACACCTTGCGGGGCAATGTGAACTGGATGCGGGCGCGCGAGGGCGTGGCCTTCAGCCCGCGGTTCGGCCAGGACATGGCGGGCGTCTTCCCGGTGGTCGAACCCGATTGCTCCGATTCGGGCACCTTGGACAATGTGCTCGAATTCCTGTTGATGAGTGGCCGGACGCTGCAGGAAGCGGTGATGATGATGGTCCCCGAGGCGTGGCAGAAGCACGAGGCGATGCCGGAGAAGAAGCGGGCCTTTTACGAGTACCATTCGGCGGTGATGGAGCCTTGGGACGGTCCGGCGTCGATCACGTTTACCGACGGGCAGTACATCGGTGCGGTGTTGGACCGCAACGGGCTGCGGCCCAGCCGTTACTACATCACGCGGGACGACCGGGTGATCATGGCCAGCGAGGTGGGGGTGTTACCGGTGGAGCCGTCGCAGGTGGTTTCCAAGGGGCGTTTGCAGCCCGGCCGGATGTTCCTGGTGGATTTCCGGCAGGGGCGGTTGATTCCTGACGAGGAACTGAAGTACGAGTTTTCCAACCGGCGTCCTTACGCGGCGTGGCTGCGAAAGAATCGGATCCGGTTGGGCAAACTCGAACCGCGCGACCCGGTGCCCGGCGGGGAGTTCACAACGCTGCTGGAACGCATGCAGGCGTTCGGTTACACCACCGAGACCCTGCAATTCATGCTGTTGCCGCTGGTCAATCAAAAGCGGGATCCGGTGGGGGCGATGGGGAACGATTCGGCGCTGGCTTGCCTGAGTGATCAGCCGCGGATGGTTTATGACTACTTCAAACAGCTGTTCGCCCAGGTGACCAACCCGCCCATCGACTCGATCCGGGAAGAGATCATCATGTCGCTGGAGTGCTATGTGGGGCCCGAGCAGAATCTGCTGGAGACGTCGGAGGCGAATTGCCAGCGGTTGCTGATCCCGCATCCGATTTTGACCAACGGGGAACTGGCGGCGTTGCGGGACATGACGGAGCGGGGCTGGCGAACCCGGGTGATCGATCTGACGTTTGCCAAGTCGGAGGGTGCCGAGGGGTTGCCGCGGGCGTTGGATCGGATCTGTGAGGAGGCCGAGGCGGCGATTGATCAGGGTTACAGTCTGGTGATTCTGTCCGATCGTCAGATCGGTCCCCAGCGGGTGCCTGTCAGCGCGCTGCTGGCCTGCGGGGCGGTGCATCACCATCTGGTTCGCCAAGCCCAACGCACGCGGCTGGGCTTGATCATCGAAACGGGGGAGGCCCGCGAGGTGCATCATCACTGCCTGCTGATCGGCTACGGGGCCGATGCGATCAATCCCTACCTGGCTTATGAATCGTTGTGGCAGGCGCGGCGGGACGGTTGGCTGGAAGAACCCGACTTCGCCGACGACCCGCAGGTGGTCCAGGCCTATCGCTTGGGCGTGGCCAAGGGCATGCTGAAGGTGATGGCCAAGATGGGCATTTCGACGCTGCAATCTTACAAGGGCGCGCAGATTTTCGAGGCGGTGGGCTTGAATGACGAAGTGATCGGGCGGTGTTTCGCCGGCACGGCCAGCCGGGTGCAAGGCGTGGGCTTGGCCACGCTGGGCGAAGAACTGCTGCGGCGGCATGCTTTGGGTTACCCCGAGGAACTCGAAGACCGCTTCCCGCTGCTGCCCAATCCGGGCGAATTCCACTGGCGTGCCGAGGGCGAGCGGCACGTCTGGGACCCCGAGTCGGTGACGCAGTTGCAGCTGGCCGCGCGGGGCAACGACAGCGGGGCTTATGAACAATTTGCACGGCGTGTCAACGACGACGCCCTCCGCCGTTGTACGCTTCGCGGCCTGCTCCGACTCCGCCGGCCGGCCGGCCAGGAGCCGGTACCTTTGGACGAGGTCGAGTCGGCCGGGGAGATTGTCAAGCGGTTTTGCACGGGGGCGATGAGCTACGGTTCGATTTCGCGGGAAACGCACGAGATGCTGGCGGTGGCCATGAACCGGTTGGGCGGCCGCAGCAACACGGGCGAGGGCGGCGAAGATCCCGCCCGCTTCCTGCCCCTGCCCAACGGCGATACCAAACGCTCGGCGATCAAACAGATCGCCTCCGGCCGCTTCGGCGTCACCGCCTGGTACCTGGCCAATGCCGACGAGCTGCAGATCAAGATGGCTCAGGGCGCCAAGCCGGGCGAGGGCGGCGAGCTGCCGGGAACCAAGGTGAACGAGACGATCGCCCGCATCCGCTACTCGACCCCCGGTGTGGGCCTGATCAGCCCGCCTCCCCATCACGATATTTATTCCATCGAGGACCTGGCGCAACTGATCTACGACCTGAAGAATGCGAATCCGCAGGCCCGGGTCAGCGTCAAATTGGTGGCCGAAGTCGGCGTGGGGACGATCGCGGCCGGCGTGGCCAAAGCGCATGCCGACCATATCCTGATCTCGGGCGAGGCCGGGGGTACGGGCGCTTCGCCGCTGACCAGCATCAAACACGCCGGTTTGCCCTGGGAATTGGGGCTGGCCGAAACGCACCAGACCTTGGTGCTGAACGACCTCCGCAGTCGCGTGATCCTGCAGACCGACGGCGGCTTGCGCACCGGCCGCGATGTGGTGCTGGCCGCGCTGCTGGGCGCCGAGGAAATGGGTTTTTCCACCGCCCCGCTGATCACTTTGGGCTGCATCATGATGCGCAAATGCCACTTGAACACCTGCCCGGTCGGGATCGCGACGCAGGATCCCATGTTGCGGAAGAAGTTTGCGGGCCGGCCCGAGCATGTGGTCAACTACCTGTTCCAGGTGGCGGAGGAGGCTCGGCGGCTGATGGCCGAACTGGGCTTCCGCCGCGTGGACGACCTGATCGGTCGGACCGACTGTCTCGAGACCGAAGCGGCCCTCGAGCACTGGAAGGCCCGCGGGCTGGACCTCGCCCCGCTGCTGCAGCCGGCGGAGAAGCCCCATCCGGAGGTGCAGGTGCGGTGTACGATGGCCCAGGATCACGGTCTGGACCAGACGCTGGACCGCACCACGCTGCTGCCGCTGGCCGCACCGGCGCTGGAACGCGGCGAGCGGGTGTGGGAGCACTTGCCGATCGAGAACATCCACCGCACGGTGGGCACGATACTGAGCCACGAGGTGGTGCGGCGGTTTGGCGAGCAGGGTTTGCCGGAAGACACGCTCCATTTCCGCTTCGAGGGCTCCGCGGGCCAGAGCTTCGGTGCCTTCCTGGCGGGCGGGATCACGCTGGAACTGGAAGGCGATGCCAACGACTATGTGGGCAAAGGCCTCTCGGGCGGCCGCTTGATCGTGTACCCCTCGCGTTCCGCTCCGTTCCGGCCCGAACAGAATATCCTGATCGGCAATGTCGTGCTGTACGGAGCCACGGGCGGACAGGCGTTCTTCAGCGGGGTGGCGGCAGAACGCTTTTGTGTCCGCAACAGCGGGGCCTGGGCGGTGGTCGAGGGCGTGGGCGATCATGGCTGCGAGTACATGACGGGCGGCCGGGCGATCATCTTGGGACCGACCGGCCGCAATTTCGCCGCCGGAATGTCCGGCGGTGTCGCCTACGTCTGGGATCGCACCGGCGAGTTCCCCAAGAACTGCAATCGGGCCATGGTCGAACTGGAACCGGTCGAAGCTGCCGAGGACTTGGGAGAACTGCTGGAAATGATCAAACTCCATCAAGAATATACCGGCTCGCCTGTCGCCCAGCAGATCCTGGACGACTGGTCGCGAATCGTCCGCAAGGAGTTCGTGAAGGTGATGCCGTTGGACTACAAACGGGTACAGCGTGAGCGTGCGGCGCGGGACGAGGAGATCGAAGCGGCCATGCACGCGGAGTTTACGGGAGCCTGATGCCGCGGGCAACGCCGGTGTGCCCCGCACGCTGGCCGCGGCTGCGGCGTTGGCAACTCGCCAAATTCACCGAAAACTACGGTTCAAGAAACTATGGGAAAACCAACCGGCTTCAAAGAGCATCCTCGCAAAACCGTCCCTTACCGCGCGCCCGGCGAGCGGCTGGGGGATTTTCTGGAGATCTATACCGATCCGGAAGAGGAGCACCTGCGCACGCAGGGCGCCCGCTGTATGGATTGCGGGATCCCCTTCTGCATGTCCGCTACCGGCTGCCCGATCGATAACCTGATCCCGGAGTGGAACGATCTGATCTACCGCGGCCGTTGGCGGGAAGCCTTGGACCGGCTGCACAAGACCAACAATTTCCCGGAGTTTACCGGGCGGGCCTGCCCGGCGCCCTGCGAAGGCGCTTGCGTGCTGGGCATCATCGATCCGCCGGTGACCATCAAGAACATCGAAAACGCCATCATCGACCGGGGCTTTGCGGAAGGCTGGGTCCAGCCGCGCTTACCGGCTCGCCGGACCGGCCAGCGGGTGGCCGTTATCGGCTCGGGCCCCGCCGGCCTGGCCGCCGCCGCACAACTCAATCAAGCCGGCCATCAGGTGACCGTCTTCGAGCGGGCCGATCGGGTCGGCGGACTGCTGATGTACGGCATCCCCAATATGAAACTGGACAAAGCCGTCGTCGAACGGCGATTGGACTTGCTCCAGCAGGAAGGGCTTCGCTTCGTCACCCACACCCATGTCGGTCGCCGCGAGGATTTCGACCCCGGCCACATGACGCGGATCATGGAGGAGCGGGGGCTGGAGATCCGCTATCAGGACCCCCGCGAACTGCGGGCGGAATACGACGCCCTGCTGCTGGCCACCGGAGCCACCCGGCCTCGTGACCTGCCGGCGCCCCGCCGGGAATTGGAGGGGATCCATTTCGCCATGGACTTCCTCACCCGCAATACGAAGAGCCTGCTGGATTCGCAACTGGCCGACGGCCAGTACATTTCGGCGCGGGACAAGGACGTGATCGTGATTGGCGGCGGTGACACGGGAGCCGATTGTATCGGCACCTCGCTACGACAGGGTTGCCGCAGCGTGGTGAACTTCGAACTCCTGGAGAAACCAGCGGCGCGGCGAGCGGCCACGAATCCCTGGCCCCAATGGCCGCGGATCTCCCGCTTGGACTATTCGCACGAAGAGTGTCGCCAGCGTTTCGGCGACGACCCGCGTGTGTATTCGATTCTGACGAAAGAGTTCATCGACGACGGGAACGGCCGCGTGGCGGGCGTCCGCACGGTACGCATCCAATGGTCGCCGCCGGGAGAGAAACCGGCCTTCCGCGAGATCCCGGGCACCGAAAACGTCTGGAAAGCCGATCTGGTGCTGCTGTCCCTGGGCTTCTTGGGCCCGGAAGCCGCCGTCGCCGAAATGCTGGGACTGGACCTGGATACCCGCACGAACTATCAGGCCGCGCACGGCGGCTATGCCACCAACGTGCCGGGAGTCTTCGCCGCCGGCGACTGCCGCCGCGGTCAATCCCTGATCGTCTGGGCCATTCACGAAGGCCGCGGAGCGGCCCGAGCCATCGATGGCTATCTCAAAGGGAACCTTGCCGAAACCTGCTCGTCAAGCGGCCACGCCGAGTGACACGGTTCAAGAGCGGTGGCAACGTTCGACGGTTCAAGCGGAGTCTCTTTACGGCCCGGCTCCCAGGGTGTCCAGGAACAGCAGGGTCAGGGTCAAGGTGATGGCCGAGGCCAGGGTGGTCCAGAAGACGCACTCGGCGACCGTGTCGGCATCGCCGTCCAGTTCAATGGTCAGCAGGAGCGTGTTGATCGCCGTCGGCGTGGCGGCTCCCAAAATCAACTGGGCGGCGGGCCAGGGCCAGAGGCCCAGGAACCAGGCTACCACGGCCGTCACCGCGGGCAGAATCAGCAGCTTGAGGGCGATCACCGGCCCGACAATCCGCCAGACCGGCCAGCGGGCGCGGACCGCAAGCTGGGCGCCCAAAGTCGCTAAGGCCACCGGTACCATGCCGGCAGCGATCATCTGCAGGGCCGTGTCGATCCAGGCTGGCACGGTCAGCTGCATTTCCCGCATCGCCAGAGCCGCTCCGATCGCGTAGATCATCGGCATCCGAAAATAACCGCTGAAAGCCGCTCCCAAGCCGTGACCCTGCCCCAAAGCCACAATGCTGTAGCCCCCAAAGAAGATCATCATGTTGATGAACATCACCACCAAAGCCTGGACTTGACCCCCGGCCGGGCCATAGGCCAGCTCCGCAACCGGGATCCCCACAAAGCCGGCATTGAACAGCAGTCCGCCCACCATCATGGCCGCAATCGTGCTGCCCCGAGCCCGATATCGGCGGAGAATCCCGTACAACGGCAGACCGACCAGCAGCATCGGAACGACGACCGTGATGCCGATGCCACCGATCTCCCGCCAGCTGAGCGGACTCTCCAAAATCCGAATGAATAAGAACACGGGCACAAAGAAGTACAGATTCAGACGGACCATCGTCTGCAGCTGGAACGCCCGGAAATGATGGACCAACGCACCCAGGCCGACGATGAACAACATCGGCGCCAGGACCTCGAAGAAGATGACGAACATGCGGTGCAACATGCTCGCTACTGTAGCAAATCTGCCCCCGGTTCGCCCAGTCCACGCAGCGGATCGTCCGCTCCCCATTCAAACGGGGGGTGAATTCGCCGCCGTATCGGGACGGTCACCAGAGAGTCACGCCGGTCTTAACGCCTGGCGGGCGCCGGTCCAGAGCACCGCGAACCCCTAACTGGCTCGGGTCACGCGCGATCTTGTCCGTGAAAACGCGGACATCATCGACGATCGGGCGGAGTCGGCGGCTCAAGTCCTCCGCGTTGGTCACCAGCCGCTCCAGGCGATGATACACTTCGTCGTCGTAGACCAACCGGTTCAACGTTCCCTGACCCGTGTTCAACGCCTCACTGAAAGCCACGAACTGGGTCAACATCAGATTCAGGTTCTCCGTGCTGGTCTCGATGTTGCGGACCAGTTGGTCGCCGCGCTCGCCTAACGGTCGGGTCAAATGCTCCAGATTATCCAAATTCGCTTCCGCTTTCTCGCCCATGCGAGTGAAACTGTCCAGTGTCGTTCGTGCCGTGGCCATCGTCTCGCGGCTCTCCGCAACGAATTCAGGCAACTCGTTCAGCATCCGCAGCAACCGCTCGCTCAACTCTTCATCGCCCAGCGTGCGGTCCACGGTCTGCAT
>SLMF01000389.1 GCA_007133715.1 Planctomycetaceae bacterium | reverse complement strand
GGAGGCTCAGCCGGCCGTCGGCGCGGGCGGCGCGGAGCGAGTTCATCACGGCGTCGACGGTTTCCAGGGCCCCGGCGGCACCGGAGGGCGCAAAGATCACGTGGGCCACCAGCCGGGCGTCTTCGCTGCGGATCATCCCCGGCCCCCAGGTGCTGGAGATCTCGGCCAGCTGTTTCAACGGAACCACCTCGCCGGCCGGCGTCACCACCGGTACGTCGCCCAACTGGTCGATCGGTTCCCGCACGTCTCGCTGGTACCGCACCTGGATCGGATAGCGTTCGCGGCCTTCGACCGTCGTGGTCACATCGACGCCACCCAAACCCGCCGAGACGACTTGATTGACCATCGCCGTGGTCATTCCGTACCGCGCGGCCTGTTCGCGATCCACCTGGAACTCGAGATACGGCTTGCCCAGGACAATGTCGGGACTGACGGTGCGGGCGTTGACATGGTGCACGGTACGGAGGTGTTCGGCCACGTTGCGAGAGGCTTGGGCCAGTCCTTCGAGGCTGTCGCCGTAGATCCGGATGGCCATTGCGGCGCGGATCCCGGCCTGCAGCATGACCACGCGGCCTTCGATCGGCTGCAGGGGCGAGGCCATGGGGATCCCGGGCAGGGTGGCGACCGCGTTGATCTCGTCCCAGATGGCCCGTTCGGTCATCCCCTCCCGCCAGTGCGGGCGGGGTTTGAGCATCACGTAGGTTTCGATCATCTGGACGGGAGCGGGGTCGAGTGCCGAACTGACGCGGCCGATCTTACCCAGCACGTTTTCGACTTCGGGAATCTCTTTCAGCATCGCGCCCTGGGTTTGCAAGACCTCCATGGTCTGGGAAAAGCTGCCCGCCGGGTACAGACTGGGCATGTAGAACCAGCTGCCCTCGTCCAGCGCGATCCAGTCGTCGGAACGCAGGCCGGTGAAGACGTGTTTGGCACGCACGTAGCCGGGGACTTCGTTCAAGTCCGCGCCCAGTGCGGCCGCCGCACGTTCGAAGGGTTGCAGCACGGTCGGCAGACCGAACCAGGCGCCCAGTCCCAGTAGCACGACCAGGGCATACACGGCCATGAAGGCCCGTTTGTGGGCCAGCAGGAAACGCAGTAGCGGCTCATATCCCCGCACAATCAACCGGCTCAACGGATTCTGCTCGATCGGTTTGACGTTCTCCCGGGTGCTCCAGAAGCCGGCGGCGGCTCCGGCGGCGGCCAGCAGCCCCGTGGCCCAGGGCAGACTGAGTGCCGTCCACTGCTCGATCCGCTCGCCCCACACAAAGTAACTGAGGGCCCCGACCAGACCGCCCGCCGCCAGGGCACTGGCCAAGCCGGTCAGACGCGAACCGCGGACGGTGACCAGCAGCATCCGGCACAGCAGCGGCACCAGGACCACGGCCAGGATCAGGCTGGCGATCATCGCAAAGCTCTTCGTCCAGGCCAGCGGGGCGAACAACTTGTAGTCCCGGCCGGTCAGGAAGAATACGGGCAGGAAACTGATCACCGTCGTACTGACGGCTGTCATCACCGCCGGGATGACTTCGCCCGCTCCCCGCCGGATCACCTCCAACCGCTGACTGCCGCCACCCGGCGATCCTTCCGATTCCCACACCGACAGGTGCCGGTAGATGTTCTCCGAGACGATGATCCCCATGTCGACCATTGTGCCGATGGCAATGGCGATCCCGGCCAGGGACATGATGTTCGCATCCACGTCGAACACGTTCATGCCGACATAGGCCATCAACACAGCGATGGGCAAGGTCACCGCGACCACCAGGCTGGCCCGCACGTGCAGCAGGAACAGCAGGACCACCACGATGGTAATCAGGACCTGCTGGCCCAGGGCATCGGTCAGCGTGGCGACCGTTTCGTTGATCAGCACGGATCGGTCGTAGATCCCCCGGATACGGATCCCGTCCAATTCGCTTTCGAGCGAACGGATACGTTCCTCGACGCGGCGGATGACGGCCAGCGGGTTTTCGCGGTACCGCATGACCACGACCCCGCCCACCGCTTCCTGGCCGTTCAGGTCCAAGGCTCCGTCGCGGAAAGCCGGACCGGTCTGGACGGACGCCACATCGCGGACACGGACGGGAACGCCGTCCCGGGTCAGGATGACCGTGTTCTCGATATCCTGAATCGTCTCCTGCCGGTTCTTTCCCGAGCCGATGAAACCCCGGCCGCGGACCAGGAACTCCATCCCGCCGCTCTCCACGGTCTTGGCCCCCACGTCGATGTTCGACGCATCGACCGCCCGGATCACCTGTTCCAACGTCACGTCCTGGAACCGCAAACGGTCCGGGTCCACCTCGATCTGATACTGGCGGACATAACCGCCGATCGATGCGACTTCCGCCACGCCCTCGACCGACTGCAACGCGTATTTGATGAAGAAATCCTGCCGCGAGCGGAGTTCGGCCAGGTCCATGCCAGGCGGCGGCTCGAGCACGTAGTAGTAGATCTGCCCCAACGCCGTCGCGTCGGGAGCCAGCGTGGGCGTCACCCCCTCGGGCAGCGTCCCACCCACCGTCGTCAGTTGCTCCGCCACGCGGGAACGCGCCCAATAGAAATCGACGTGGTCGTCAAAGGTGACCTGGACAAAACTGAAACCGAACATGCTGGTGCCCCGCACGCTCCGAGCCCCCGGAACCGCTTGCAACGCGATGCTCAACGGATAGGTGATCTGGTCCTCGACGTCCTTCGGCGAGCGGCCGAGCCATTCGCCCAGCACAATCACCTGATTCTCGCCGATGTCGGGGATCGCGTCCAAAGGCACTTCGCGCGTGCTGTGCCAACCGTATACGACGGCTGCGGCGACCAGCGCCAAGACGACCAAGCGTTCTCGGAGACAGAAGTCGATCAGTTTGGGGATCATCGTGGTGGTTTCCTCATTCGCGTTTAGGAGCCGGTCAAGCCCGGGCCGCCGCCTACGGAACGAATCGATGCTTTCTCCAACAGCCTTGACTACGGCGACGGAGGCGCATCAGCGGGCACGGTACCGCAGCAGTCTTCGTCGTCCGGAACTTCAACCGGCGGCGCATCGTCCGGCGCCGTGCCGCAGCAGTCCTCGTCGTCCGGAGCTTCGACCGGAGACGCATCGTCGGGCACCGTACCGCAGCAGTCTTCGTCCGCCTCTTCCAGCGACGTGACGCCGGCGGGCGACAACTGGTTGGCGGCGACACCGCAACGCAGCATTTCGCTGCCCCAGTACGGGTTGGCCAGCGGTTCGGACGTCTGGAGCCAATCGCCCTCGCCACCCGGCACCATCGGGCAATAGAAGTGGATAAACGCGTTCTCCGCATCCGCCGCGCGAGTCCGTGCCGCCAGCTGCAGCACCGCTCGGCTGATCGGTTTGAAATCGACCCGCGCCTCCCGCAGACTCACCCGGTCCAGATCGCGGCTCGACTCGGCAATCCGCTCGATCCGAGACCGAGCGGACGCATCCAGCTCGGTCATCGAAATCAGCCGCTCGGCCGTCTCATACAACGCCCGACCCTGCTCGGCCGGTACCGGTTGATCCTCGGCCAAGGTGGCGGCGATCGCAACATAGGCATGATACAGCCGCTCCAGCTGCTGACCCGTCTCGCCCGCAATCCGCTGCATCTCGCCGGTCTCCAGTTTCAAAGGCCCCTCGGCCTCCCCGCCGGACGCCGACGCCCGCGTGGGATCGATCAGCGACGGATTTCCCGACAGCTGCATCTGGGAATCGATGAGGAAATTGCCGGAGACGGCCACCTGCTCGCCCGCTTCGATCCCGTCCAGGATCACGATGCGGTCGTCCAGCGTCGGTCCCAGCACCACCGGCCGGATCTCGAACCGGCCGGCTTCCACCTCGACGTACACCAAGCTGTGCTCGCCCGCCTTCAACACGGCATCCCGCGGTACGCTCATCACGCGAGGCGGTTCGATCGGCTCTTCGGCAAACCCGTAGCGCGACGCCGATACCAGCTCGACGCCGCAGACCCGGCAATCCCCCGGTTGCTCCTCGATCACGTGCGGATGCCGCGGACTGATCCACTTGCCAGCCAATTCGGGATCGTACAGCTCGCCCGCCGCGGCCCCGGCCGGAAGGACCTCGACGGCAACCCGCGCGCGGGCAAAATCCCCGATCCGCAACAACCCGTCTTCGTTGGCCAGCACGACCCGCACACCGACCGTCCGCGTCCGCGAATTCACCATCGGGTCGATAAAGGCCACCCGGCCGACGAAACGGCGACCCGGCAACGATTGCACCTCCGCCTCGACCCGCTGGCCATAACGCACTGCCGACGCGTCCTCGGGAAACAGATCCAGCATCAGCCAGACCTGCGACAAATCCGCCACCTGATAAATCGGCTCGCCCGTCGATACATACTGGCCCTCGACCGCCAAACGTTCGATCACCGTGCCCCGGATCGGCGAATACAGCTTCAACCGGCTGCTCGCCTCGCCCGACTGCTCCAGTTGGGCGACTTGGGCTTCGGTCATGCCCAGCTCGATCAGCTTCTGGCGGCTGGCCGCATACAACCGTTCCTGCGACGCCTGAATCCGGCTGGCCGCCGGGTTGCCGCCCGCTCCGTTGACCAAACGCTGCGTCTGCAACAGCTCGACTTGGGCACTGTACAGCGGCGGCGAATAGACCAGCGCCAGCGGATCGTGGGGATCGACCCGCATGCCGGTAAAGTCGGCATACATCCGTTCGATCCGCCCGTCCACGTAGGACGAGATCGTCGCCAAGGCGCCTTCGTCATAACGCAGTTGCCCGACCGCGCGAATCCGGCGACTGGCAGGCCCCTCCCGCACCGGCACCGTCCGAATGTTCGCCACCCGCCGCGCCGCCGGATCGATCTGGATCGAACGGCCGTCCGAGTCCTGGTCGCCCGAAGTTGCCGGGACCAGCTCCATCCCGCACACCGCACAGCGGCCCGGTTCGTTCTGAGGCGGCACGCAAAACATCGGACAGATATACTCGACATCCGCTGCCGTCGCCGACGTCGCGACGCCGCCCAGTTCGCCCGGCGTAATCCAACCCGTCCGCTGGGCCACGCCCAGCAGAAAGATCAGCAAAGCGCCGACCAGCAACAGCAGCAGCGGTTGCATCACCAACCGCAACAGATAGCCGAACGTCGCACTCATCCCCGGAGGATAAGAATGTTCGGGGTGGTTCCTACTCATGATTCACCTCACAGAGTCCCTCGCCAAAGGCCGTACGAACCGGTCACACAGAGAGGCACACGCCGGATGTCGTGGGAAGAAGCGCAGCCTGCCACGTCTCGAGCGCGCACCGCGAACGCAGCGGCTTAGATCAGCCAGCAGCAATACAGAATTTGCAGGAAATGAGGCGGGCCGTTGTGAGGGGATTCGCCGATAGTTGGCCCGAAACGATCACGCGTCGGGTCTGTCACAACGCATGGAAGCAAGCGGCCAGCCGCCAGCACGGCTCGCAGTTCGACGGGCCGGGCACCCCCCCGATCCACCGGAGCCTGCTGCTGCTGTTCTGAGCAACCGCAGTTGCATGCCGAGGGGCCGCATCCGTCACATCCGGGGTTCGAGCTACAGGTTTCCGCTGGGCAGCAACACCGATTCGCTTGACAGCGCCCGCTCTCCGGATGGCAGTCGGTTGTGAACGGCCAGCCCGTCGCCACCGCCACCATCACGGCCGGCAGCATAAAGCACCCGAATTGGAAAGTCATCCGTCGCATCATATCGGCTCGCAAAAGAACACAATGTATTCTTAGAGCCAGGAGCCTCTTGTCAAGCGGTTTCAAGAGCCGGGGGCAAGGGAATTGGGAATAAACCGTGCGGAAAACGGGTGCCGTGACACGGAGAACAGGGATCGCGTTCTGTCGCGCGGTCCGAAGCGAATTCGCCAGTGCCGCAAATCACAATTGCGCCTGGTGGGCTGAGCACTGTGATTTGCGGCACTATCAGCACCATCGCTCTCATCATCGGGTCCGCTTTCACGCATCGGTCTGTCTCCCCCTCTTGGAGCTTCCCATCCAACGCTTTCAGCAGCAATCGCAGTTCGTGAGCCTCGAACATCCGCTTGCCTGCCGCGTTCCGGGCCGTCGCAACACCGTCGCTGCGGGCTTCTCGAACGCCTGTCCCAAGTGCACCGGTTCGGCAATCTTCCGTTGATCCGCTGCCCATTTCAGGCGAATGCGGCAGCGGTTGATGACGTTCCCCGCCGTTCGAACTAACATACATTCCCCCTGATCTACCAAGGTTGACTGGCTTTATTAGGGGGGCACATCGGGAAGTCCTGGTAGGGCTCGGCCGGTTTTGGGGTCGCCTTGTCTTTCCGGCGTGTTCGAGTACACTGGTCCGTCGTGGCGTCACCTCTGCTGAGAGTGCTGCGGGTGGTGTCCAATGACACCCGTGAGTGGCAGGTTGCGGGTGTCCACTTCCTTCACAGTTTCTGGCGGGAGGCGGCAAAGGCGTCAACGGAGTTGCCGACGGCGAATCGCCGGAGGCCGCGAAAGCGAGAACGACACGGAAGATACCCCATTTGGCCGGATGGCGGAATTGGCAGACGCACAGGACTTAAAATCCTGTGATCCGTAAGGATCGTGCGGGTTCGAGCCCCGCTCCGGCTACTGGTATATCGAGCTATTTTGACCTCGGGTGGTGGCTCTCTACACCCCGGGCTGGTGTTCCGGTCACGCGGTAGTCGCCGTGACGTCGGCGAACGGTCCCACGCGAAAACAGGCGGAGTTCCGTGTCCCAGCGGAAAACCGCTCAGAAAGGAGCCCCTGCTGATGCTTGCGAAACACTCTTTCCGCTTTTCCCCGGTCCTGGCCTTCGCGGCCGTCCTGCTGGTTTCGCTCTCCTGGCTGATGCTCGGGGAAGTGCAGGGGGCGGACGAAGCGGCGGAGCCCGGCGAGGTCTCCTTGCGGTTGACCAACTACAACATCCGGCACGGACGCGGGATGGACCAGGTGGTCGATTTGGAACGGATCGCGCGGGTGCTGCAAGATACCCGCCCGGACCTGATCGCGCTGCAGGAAGTGGATGTCAACACGCAGCGGACCGGGCGCGTGGACCAAGCGGCTCGGCTCGGGGAACTGACGGCTCACCAGGCGCGGTTCGGCAAGGCGATCGACTTTCAAGGCGGCGAGTACGGCAATGCGGTGCTCAGCCGGTTCCCGATCGTGGACAGCCAGAACCTGCCGCTGCCCGGCTCGCCCGGTCACGAAGCTCGGGCGGCGGTGTTCGTCGCCGTCCAGGTACCGGGCTGGGAGGAGCCGCTGGTTTTTGCCAGCTTTCACTTGGATCATCGCAGCCAGGCCGATCGACTGGCCCAGATCCGGGCGATGATCGAGCATGTCCGCGAGCGGGGCCATCCGACGATCTTGGCGGGTGATCTGAATGCGGAACCGGAGTCGGAGGAGTATCGGCTGGCCACGTCGTTTTTCACGGACTTGGTTCCAGACAATCGGGACGGCACGTTTTCTTCGACCGACCCGCGCCGCCGGATCGATTACTTCTTGTTCTATCCGGCAGCTCGTTTCGAGTGTGTGGAGTACCAGGTGATTCCGGAAGAAGTGGCTTCCGACCATCGGCCATTGCGGATGACCGTACGGCTGGTGGCACCTTAGCGTTGGTCAGCGGGCGCGGGAATGCGCGTCGGAACTTCAAGTGACTTACTGATTGGAGAGGGAGGCGAGACGATGGTGGCTCGTATGCTCGTGTTGGCAGCCCTGGCGTGGCTGAGTGTGTTCAGTGGGCTGGGCCGCGGCGATGATTTCGAGGCTCGGCGGATTCAGCCGTGGCGAGCGGATGCCCGCTACTGGCAGTACCGGGGGGAACCGCTGTTGTTGTTGGGGGGCAGCGATCAGGACAACTTGTTCAACCACCCGGACATACCGCCCGAGGGACTGGCAGCGCATCTGGACACCCTGGTCGCGGCGGGCGGCAATTACGTGCGAAACACGATGTCCAGCCGTGATGCGGGGAATCTGTGGCCGCATGCGCGGCGGGCCGACGGCTTGTACGACGTGACGCAGTTCAGCGAGGCCTATTGGCAGCGTTTTCGGGATTTCCTGGAACTGACGGCGGAGCGGCAGATCGTGGTGCAGATCGAGGTTTTTGACCGTTTCGATTACGCCCGCGAACCGTGGGAAGTGAACTCGTTCAATCCGAAGAACAACGTGACGTATACGGCGGCGGAGATCGGTTTGCCGGAAGTGATTCGCACCCATCCGGGGCGGCGGGAGAGTCCGTTTTTCCGTTCCGTGCCAGAGTTGGAGGACAATCCGGCGCTGCGGGCTTATCAGGAGGCCTTTGTGGCCCAGCTGCTTTCGATTTCGTTGAACTACGACCATGTGCTGTACTGCATTTCCAATGAGACCAACGAATCGGAGCATTGGAGCGGTTACTGGGCGCGGTTCATCCGGCGGCAGGCAGCGCAAGCGGGTGTAGGAGTCGAGGTAACGGAGATGTGGGACCCCTGGGAT
>SLMF01000660.1 GCA_007133715.1 Planctomycetaceae bacterium | reverse complement strand
TTTCATACCGAGAGGGGCTCCGATGCAGTACACGGCTTGCCAGACCTCCAGGGCACACGCGGCGGGCACAATCAGTTCAAAACCGTCCTCACCCGTATAACCGGTCCGCGAGACCACGCAGGTGCCACCAAAATGGTTGGCAATCACGCCCTGATAGTAACGCAGGTCGGCTAACTGGGGGGAAATCGCTGTGCTGATAATCTGCTCGGCCCGGGGCCCCTGAACGGCGAGCATCGCGGTGGCCTCTGTCTGATCCGAAAGCTCGAAAGCCGCTCGCGACGGTGCCTGTTGCCGGATCCACGTCTCGATTTTTTCGCGGTTCGCCGCGTTCACTACCAAAAGGAAGAGAGGGTGGCCCTCGGATCCGGTCAAGTGCGAGACCAGCACGTCATCCAAAATCCCTCCCCGCTGATTGGTGATCAAGCCGTAGCGGATCCGGCCTGGGGGCAGGTTATCGACGCGGCGGGTGACCAAAGAACCAAGCACATGGGGGGCGTCAGGGCCGGTGAGGTAAAAGCGTCCCATGTGGGAGATGTCAAAAATGCCCGCCGCGGTCCGGGTGGCGAGATGCTCGACCATGATCGAATCGTACTGCAGCGGCAGGGACCAGCCGGAGAAATCGACCATCCGCCCCGCATGCTCGACATGCCAAGAGTACAGCGGGGTCGGGGCGGGTATCCGATTCATCGTGCGATTCCTTACGGTCCAGGGGGGCTGAACGGGGCATTGTACCGGATGCAGCGGATTTTTCTAGGGTTCGCCCGCTCGCTCCGAAACATCGGTTTTGCCAAAAATCCTTGATCTTCCGACTGAATCGGTCGATTATCGGAAAGCGACTTCGGGAGGCTGGGGAAACACGGCGACACACTGTGATTCACCGGTGTCGACCCGCGAAATGTCTCCTGAACGGGATGGAAAACAGGGGACGCCCCAAGACGGCTCCCCCGTGCGGCACGGACTCGGAAGTTATGGTCAAGCAACGATTTATGACATGGAACGTCGATCGATCCCCGGACGCACCGAGCAAATCGTGCGCAACGACTTTCCCCCGAGGGAAAGTGACGTATAGTTGCGGTGCCGCAGGGACGGATCAGCGGGCCCTCACACAACCTGGCGGGAGTCGGCCCCGGCAACAAACGGAATGAATTCCGGCAAATTCTTTCAGTTTCGGGCACTCTCCAGCACTCAGGGTGACGGACATGACTCGACAAGATGCAATCCTCAGTTTGCGTAAGGTTTTGTTGAAGCGGCGTGACGCGCTGCGACGTGCTCTGGCGGGCGATTTGAGCCTGCTGACCGAATTGCGGGGAGAGACGCACGGCGATGTGATCGATTTCGCATTGGACGCCGCCCAAGACGAGATCAGTAGTCAGTTGGCGGAAGTCGAGAGTCGCGAACTGGCCCACATCGAGGCGGCTCTGGAGAGCATGCGGGACGGGACCTACGGGGTCTGTGCGGATTGTGAGGACAAGATCCCGCTCGCCCGGCTTCAAGCCTTGCCGTACGCCACGCTCTGCATCCGCTGTCAGCGAGAAGCCGAGAAGGGCGGAGCGTCGCGGGGCCAAGCGGAGTGGGAGGCGACCGCGCCGCGCAGCCTGCGGGCTCGCGATCAGGGCGTCGATGCCTGAAGCGTGGACTCGTCGGCCCCAGCCTTGCGAAGCAATCTGCGAACAAGCCGCAGAAGACCTGCAGGAGAGAACCGCATGCGACTGGACCGGTCGAGATGCCCTTCCCCCGCCGCTTTCACGCTGGTCCTCTGCCTCCTCACGCTGATACCGCCGGTCGCCAAGGCAGAGCCCACGCCACCCGCGGCCGCCGCACGAGATCAGCTGTACGCGGAAATCGCCGCAGAAGTCGCGGTACTCGAGCGGCAGGGAAATCTGCTGCGCAAAGTCGTCCGACTGGTCAAGCCGACCGTGGTCCACATCGAAGCTGAAAAACCCCCATCCCGTGCCAAGATCGCGCCCAATCGAAACCGAGTGGAAGAATCCGGCGCGGGGGTGATCATCCGCCAAAATAACCGCTGGCTGGTCCTCACAAACCACCACGTGATTCAAAATTCCGAGCCGAGACAGATTCGAATCCAGCTGTCGGACGGGCGAGCCATCAACCCGTCTCAGGTATGGTTCGACAGGTCCACCGATGTCGCCGTCATGGAAATCGAAGCCGACGACCTCCAACCCGCCCGGCTCGGCGATAGCGACGAGGTCGATATGGGCGATTTCGTGCTGGCCGTCGGTAGCCCCTTTGGACTAAGTCACTCCGTGACCTACGGGATCATCAGTGCCAAAGGACGTCGCGACCTGAAGCTGGGGCAGGGCGAACTTCGCTATCAAGATTTTCTCCAAACCGACGCCGCGATCAATCCGGGCAATAGTGGCGGGCCCTTGTTGAGTCTGCGAGGCGAAGTCGTGGGGATCAACACGGCCATTGCCAGCAACTCGGGCGGCAGCGAGGGAATCGGATTCACCATTCCCATCAACAAATTCATGCGGATCGCCTCGCAGTTGGTCAGCCATGGTCGCGTGCAGCGGGCTTACCTGGGCGTTCGTCTGGATCGTACCTATGATGCCAACCAAGCCCGACGCCAGGAAACCGCCTCTCGAGGCGGTGCTCGAGTGAATGCGGTCACCCGCGGTTCGCCCGCCGCGACCGCGGGACTTCAAGCCGGGGATGTCATCGTGCGACTGAACGGCGTGGTGGTGGAGGACGACGTGCATCTGGTGAATTTGGTGGCTCGACTACCGGTCGGCGAGCCGGCGGTCGTGGGACTGTACCGCGACGGCCGCCCGCTGCAATTCCGCGTGTCGCTGGAAGATCGTGAGGCGTTCGAGACCGATTAACGGGAAACCGGAGCGTCCAGTTCGTCGATCTTGGCTGCCAGAATAAAGTCGTTTTCGCTCAGTCCGCCAATGGCGTGTGTCCAGAGTTCGATCCCGACGTTTCGGTACCCCTCCAAATGCAGATCGGGATGATGTCCCTCGTCTTCGGCCAATGCTGCCACCCGTTGAAAGAAGTCGAGTGCTGCCATAAAGTTCTTCATTTTCCAATCCCGCCGAATCCGCTGGCCCTCGTGGGTCAAGTACCATTGAGGCAAGCCTTCGAGTTGGGAGCGGGCGTCGTCCAATGAGCACGGATCGACCCCGCCTTCGCAGGGCAGGCACTTTTTGGCGACCAATTGGTCCACGGCTTGTACTTTCATCTTGTTTTCTCCGGTATGGGACCGAGGGATATTTGGTGACGAGGCCCTCACAAAACCGCCCCATGTGGGTCGGGCTCTCCGAGACCGACGCGGTTTTGCGAGGGCCTCGTCAGCGGATCATTTTTTTACGCCTCGAAGGGGCACGGGCCCCTGGGAGCTATAGGGCCTGAGGGGCGATTCCGCAAGGTGTCGGGCATCAAGTGCCGGTTGCCGTCGAAGCATTGTTTCCCCAGTTGCCTCGGGCTGGTTTCCCCGAGACTTGCCAGTTGACTTTGTTGTTACATGGAGAAAAAGATGCCGCTACACCCCCAAGCCGAGCGATTTCTGCAGCAACTGTCGCGTGCAGGAGTCAAGCCGTTTCACGAGTTGACGCCTCGAGAGGCTCGTATTCAGATGGCGTTAGGCAGCCGATTTCTCGGCCCGGGCGAGACGGTGGCCCGCGTTCAGGACCTGGAGATCCCCGGTCCGGCAGGCAGGATCCCCGTGCGCATCTACCACCCACAACCCGAAAAAACGTTGCCCGCCCTGGTCTTCTTGCACGGGGGAGGTTGGCTGATGGGCAATCTCGAAACCCACGACCCGTATTGCCGTGCCCTGTGTGCCAAGGCGGGGATCGCGCTGCTGGCGGTGGACTACCGGCTGGCTCCCGAACACAAGTTCCCTGCGGCCGTCGAGGACGCCTACGCCGCGACGGTGTGGCTGGCCCAGCAGGGCCAACAGCAGGGCGTTTGTCCCTCCGCGATCGCGGTCGGAGGGGACAGTGCGGGCGGGAACCTGGCCGCGGCTACCACCCTGCTGGCCCGAGAGCGGGGAACTCCGCAAATCGCCTTCCAATTGTTGATCTACCCCGTTTTGGACTATGCATTCGACACGGCGTCGTACCGCGAAAATGCCAACGGGTTTCACCTGACACGCCAAGATATGATCTGTAGTTGGCAGTACTATCTGAACAACGAACGGGACGGCGAACACCCCTTGGCCTCCCCGCTGCGTGCGACGGACCTAAGTGGACTCCCCCCCGCTATGGTGATTACGGCCGAATTTGATCCGCTTCGCGATGAGGGCCAGCGCTATGCCGACCGTTTGCAGGCCGCGGGAATCCCGGTCCACTCCCGGTGCTATCCGGGTATGATTCATGGGTTCGCCCGCCGATTGGACCAGTTCGACGCCGCCAATCAGGTGTTGGAAGCCATCGCCGTCGCGCTGCAAGCGGCTGGGGAAGACACCCGTGAGGACGGGTAAGCACCCGGCCATGAGTGTCCTAACACAATGTATGACGGACACTCCTGTCCGTCGTGCGGGAAATGACGGACAGGAGTGTCCGTCCTACTTCTTTGGTTCCGTTAAGAAACCCGTGTCCGGGTGCTTAAACGGCCTTTGCAAGTTCAAAGGAACACGGGAGCGTTCCCAATCGACGATTCCCGTTGGGTTCCCCGCGTTCAACTCCCCCTATTGCGGCCCGAACGATTTAATCGCGGACTCCCTGTCGGGGTGTAACTCAAACAAGGCATTCAGCCCGGTCGTCTTGAGCGTCTGCTCGATGGTCGTGCTGGGACTGCACAGCTTCAAAGAAATGCCGCGTTCGCTGCACAATTTGCGGATGCGTACGAACATACCCAGGGCGGCCGAGGCCATGAACGCCACCCGCACCAAGTCCACCACGACTTGCTTTTCCTCGCATGTCTTCAGGCAATCCTTCAGCTCGCCATGCAACTCCTGCAAGGACAGGTCATCCACCAGACGCTCCTGATCGATGTGCAGCAAAAGAATGTGGCCTTTTTTGGTCTGTATGATTCGGTTCATGGTACTCACCTCGTGCAACCCGCCTTGGCAACGGCGGGCCGGAATCCAAACTGCCCCATTCACACCGCTCGCTAGTGTACCCCAAATCTGCCGTGCGGTCCACGTACCAGACCGATGGCCGGCCGCTGTTTCTTTCGGCCCATCCGGAGATTGTGTGGCCAGGATCCAACGCCGGTTGCCAAACCCGAGTGCCACGCATCCGACGGGAAGGCAACCGCCATTTGAAATCGCTGACAGAAACTGAGAAAGACCGCCTGCCAAGAGTGGGGAGGATAATGCAGGGTTATGTAACGTCAATTCTGATCTGCGGCACGAGGACAATTGCTACAAGGCATTGTCGCTACCATCCTGCATCAAACACAGAGCACAAGCCAGTAATTGAGCGGGTCATTGAGAAAAATGCAGGGTTCACGCGGAGCCAGCTATCTCCTGTCCCCCTGTACTCGGGGGGACTACAGGGGGGTGCCCGATTCAAGCTTTGATCACCGGGCAGCATGAAAGACCGAGGCAAATCGGCGAGGCTGCGCCTTCGGAGCGCGATTTCACCGCCGAACCCCCCCCTGCCCCCCCTGAGTACAGGGGGGGAGAAAACGTGCCAGGACTCAGAGTATTTGGCGAATCCGTTCCGCATTACGTGGCAGGATGTCTCGGAATCACTGCCTCAGCCCCGCCAGCGAGCCCCCCTTCCACTGGAAAGGCGGCGGCCATCCGAGGTGATCAGCGACATTTCCGTCGTTTCGATCTGTCGGGAGTTCGGGGCAACCTTGGTCTGTGCGAGGAGGGCACGTAGACAACCGGTCGATAGGCCCTCGGTATGCGTTGTCAGGCACACCAGTCGCGGGTCGGGGGCGATCAGGTCGGCGCAGGCTTCCAGCAAGTTCGGCAGGTGCTGTTCGATCTTCCAGACCTGACCTTTGGGGCCATGGCCGTAGCTGGGTGGATCCAGAATCACCCCCTGATAGTGATTTCCTCGGCGAACTTCGCGGCGGACAAAGGTCAGGGCATCTTCGGAGATCCAGCGGATGGGAGCGTCTGCCAATCCGGACAGAGTGGCATTACGGCGGGCCCAGCTGACCACATTGCGAGCGGCATCCACGTGAGTGACCAGCGCGCCGGCCGCGGCTGCCGCCAGCGTGGCCCCACCCGTGTAGGCAAACAGATTCAGCAACCGCAGGGGCTCGCGGCTAGCCGCTTGCACCTCACGCAACCAATCCCAATTCCCCGTCTGTTCCGGGAAGAGGCCCACATGCCCGAACGGGGTCCGGCGCAGTTCCAGCGTGCAGCCGTGGTGGTTCACCCACCAGGTTGCGGGCAATTCGTGGGCGGAGATCCATTTCCCGCGAGCCGATTCCCCCCGCTCGTAGCGAGCCGCGGCCTGATTCCAGCGCTCGCCGTGCCTGATTTGGGGACAGTCGGCAGCCACCGATGGCCGATCCAGAACATATTGTCCGAAACGCTCCAATTTGCGGCCGCAGCCAAAATCAATCAGTTCGTACTGGTCGGGAAAGAACACGTGATCGGGAGAAGATGGTAGAATTGAAGTCAGTTGAGCGATTTGGAGCGCAGAAAACAGTTCGTTTTGGGGGAAAGCCTTGTCCGAGTGCGCGCCGTTTCTGGCGGATCGGCCGTTTGTGGGGCCCGCTGGTGCGCAGGTTGTCTTTTTAACGCAATTGACAGATGGGTTCAATTTTGCCCAAGATAAAGAAAATATAGCTCAGTGTCCCAATCCACGTCTCGAGAGCAGTCTTTGGTACCTGTTGCGGTGCTTTCTCCGTTCCTGCAGGGGGTACAGACATCTGACAAAGAGGAAGGCAAACATGGTGTCTCGCGGTGGTGATTTTTCGTCCGTGATGCTGCGGCAAGGGATGATAAGTCCCGAGCAGCTGGCCGAAGCCCAACAACTGGCGGCGGAGCAAAAAAAGTCCGTGGGAGAATGCTTGGTTCACCTGGACTATGCCACCAGCGAGGATGTTGTACGGGCGATGGCCGAGCACTACAACATGCGATATGTCGAGTTGGACGATCTGCGCATCCCCGAATCGACGATCGAGCTGATCCCCGAGGCGGTCGCCCGAGAGAACTCGGTCCTGCCGTTGGAGGTGGAGGACGACACCCTGACGGTGGTGGTCGACGATCCGTTCGACATGGAGACGATCGAGAAGCTCCGCTTTATCCTCAACCGGCGGATCGAGACCGCGCTGGCTTCGCGGGAAGCCATTCAGGGCGCGATCAACCGGCACTACGGACAAATGGAGGGAGAAAGTGCTGACTCGATGATCCAGGAGTTTACCGACACGGCCATCGATTTCACCGAGACCGCCGAGGACATCAGCGGGGGCGAGACGGTGGACGAGAACAGCGCGCCGGTCGTGCGGCTGGTCTACCTGATCATTCAGGAAGCGGTGCAATTGCGGGCTTCGGACATTCACATCGAGCCTTTCGAGAATCGGGTGCGGATTCGGTACCGGATTGACGGCGTGTTGATTGAGCGGGACAGTCCCCCGCGGCGGTTGTTAGGAGCGATCACCTCGCGCATCAAGATTTTGGCCAAGATGGACATTGCCGAGCGACGTCGCCCCCAGGACGGGCGGATCAAGATCACCGTCGGCGAAAAGGAGTTGGATCTGCGGATCAGCATCTTGCCCACCAGTCACGGGCAGGCCACGGTGATGCGTCTGTTGGACAAGGAGAACATCAAGGTCGGGGTGCGGCAATTGGGGTTGTCGCAGGAGAACTACAAGAAGTTCCAGCAGTTGATACGGCGTCCCAACGGGATCATTCTGGTGACCGGCCCCACCGGATCGGGGAAGACCACCACCCTGTATGCCGCCTTGAACCATCTGAACCGTCCGGACCAGAAGATCATCACGGCCGAGGATCCGGTGGAATACTACTTGGCGGGCATCAATCAGTGCGAGGTCAAGCACAGCATTGGATTGGATTTTGCGCGGATCATCCGCGCCATGTTACGGCAGGCGCCCAACATCATTCTGGTGGGAGAGATGCGAGATCAAGAGACGGCCTCGATGGGAATTCAGGCTTCTTTGACCGGACACTTGGTTTTTAGTACATTGCACACGAACGATGCGCCCAGCTCGATCACGCGGATGGTCGATATGGGGGTACCCGGCTATCTGGTGGCCAGCAGTGTGATTGCGGTATTGGCGCAGCGTCTGGTGCGGACGATCTGCACGCGTTGCAAGCAGGAGTACGAGCCGCGGGAGGCGGAGTTGGAGGCGGCGGGCATTTCGCCCGAGATCGCCGCCCGCGGCGGCTTTGCCCGCGGCAAAGGATGTGGGCACTGTCAACGCAAGGGTTACCGCGGGCGCACGGGGATTCACGAGCTGATGATGGTCACTCCGAAGATTCGGGAGTTGGTCTTTCAGGCCAAATCGGCCGTGGAGATCCGCCGCATCGCGATCGAACAGGGCATGAAGACCCTGTAT